>DATENQ010000054.1:0-5336 GCA_035275005.1 Pyrinomonadaceae bacterium
GAGATGTTCAGGAACTGAAGCATCGGCCACAGATTTTCGCAGATTACACAGATTATGCAATCCGTGTAATCCGCGAAGTCCGTGGCCGATGTTTTTTCCTTAGAACGTGTACCGCAGCGCGAACTGCATTACGCGTCCGGCTTTGGTTTCATTCAAAGGCGTTTGAGTTGAGGTGTATTGCCCGAATTCGGCAGCCGGGGCGCCGCCGAGGAACGGATCAGTTCCCAAACTCAGGTCAGCGATCGTAGCAGCATCAAACCGCTGAGTGTTGGTTACGTTGAAGACTTCCCAGCGGAACTGAAGCGCGTGGCCCTCCCAGGGGAGCTTAAACGACTTGTACAGGCCCATGTCGAGAGAAATGTAGCCTGGACCACGAAGCACGTTCCTGTCGCCCACTTCCCCTGGACGTGCCGGCCGGAAGCTGCGATACGCTGCGACCGGATCGCTGAAGAGATTCGGCGTTCCGTCCAGGTTCTTGGTTGTTGACGACTGGATAGGCTGAACTCGAACACCATTCGATTGAACGTTCCAGTTTGTCGCCCAGACGCAACAATCGAACGGTGCGCCAGTTACCGGCAGCCCGCTGTTCCAACGGAAAATTCCGGTGGTCTGCCAGCCGCCGAAGGCCTGCTCGACAAAACCACTCGCGTTCGAGAAGAAGCGCTTGCCACGTCCGAACGGAAGTCCGACGACCCAGTTGGCATTGATGATGTGCCGGGCGTCGAAATCCGAACTAGCGTAGTTCGCATCCGGGAACAATGCGTTGACGATGAACGCCGCGCCGTAGCTGCCTGAGGACTGCAACCCGGAAGCGTTGTCCAGTGAATGGCCGTAGGTGTAATTGAAGTCAAACGTGATGTCGTCGCGCAGCCGCTGGCGCATGCTGAGTTGCAACGAGTTGTAGTTTGACCGGGCAATAGTCGAGAACGCCGAGAGCGCCCCGAACTGTGGTTGATAGAAAAGGTTGTTGAATCTTCCTGGTCCGGGGCCGATGTTGGCGGGGCACGTCGTGCAATCTGGACGGTCGTCCCAAAGCAGCTGCACGAACGTGTAGTCGATGAGATCGGCGCCACCCACACCTTCCCGAGCGATGAGAGCGTACGCTGCCTGCGTGGGGGTCAAGCTGGTATCGCCCCACCATTCAGGCATGAACGGGAAGAAGTTGTTGAAGAATGCGATGTCAGGTATAGACGTGATTTCACGGTTTGCATAACGGAAATCAACGAGCCTGTTGATCGCTTCGTAGTACGTCATTCCCGATTGCGGATCGCGAATGTTGTTAAGCTGCATAATGTCGCGCGAAGCGAGTATGTTGCGCGCGAAACGTCCTACGTAGCTGGCTTCAAACGAGAGTCCTTTGCCGATCTCGCGGCCATAGGAGAGGTTGAAGCTGTAGTTGTAGGGCGTGGTGATTCCCTGGTCCAGTGAGACCTCGATGCGTTGATCTTCGTCAGACGGAACCGTCAGCGGGAAGTTCAAAGCTGTCGGGATGGCGCTCTGACCAGGGAAGGGTAGTGTACGGACATCGGGATTTAAACCGCCGAACTGAGGTCCGAGCGTACCGTCCTCCACATCGAACGTGTTGGCGTTGATGTTTTTAGCGGAAGTGAAGCCGGCCAGGTTGTTGAGATCGAAATTGACGGCGAGCTGGCTGCCAATGCGATCGTACGTCATGCGGAATCCACCGCGGATCACGCTTTTGCCTTCGCGCCCGAAGACACGGCCAAACACGTTGTCGCCAAAATCAGGTGACCACGCAACAGAGACTGCCGGCGCAAAGTTGTTCCAATCCTGCTTGTAGTAGCCCGGCGCGTTGTTCGCCTTACCGCCCAGGATAAAAGTAATTGGGTCGGTAAACGGCACGCCGTTGAACGAGCTTTCTACGCGCTTATTGAAGTAGTCAGTTAGGCTGACGTTGGGTATAACCTGAAGGCCGTTCTTTTCATACACCGGAGTCGAAGTGGACCAGCGCAAGCCGTAGTTCAAAGTGAAGTTCGGAGACATGCGCCAGGAGTCCTGGAAGTAAGTTTCGTACTCCTGGGTTTTGAATGCACGATCGGTCGGGGTACCAACTGATTGCAGTTGGCCGCTGGCGTCGTACACGAGGTTCGCGCTGTACTGCGAGTAACGGCCAATCACTGATGCGAGCGCGTCGCGAAGGTCGCTGTCGCTAATGTCGGGCGGAACGTCGAACGGAGCGGTGAGCACCGCACCCGATTGGTCGTAGAACGACGGATTGATGATCGCCTCATCGAAAGATGCGCCCAACGAATTGCGATTGTTGGTTATCAGGCGAACGTTGGCGCCAAATCCGAACGTGTGATTACCGCGCACCCAGGAAACGTCGTCCACGAAGTTGTGAACGGGCGTGGTGCGTCGCAGCGTGCGCGCAAAACCCTGCGGTGAAAAGATGAAGCGGAAGTTCACGCGGTTTTCTTCCGAGTCGCCATTTTGCGTGAACGATGCACGGGTCAAGCCGTAGTTGAATCGGTTTACAAGGGAATTGTTAATCGTCCAAACATGACCCGCAGCAATTCCCTTTGGATGGTTCCAGGTTGTCAGTGGCGGAGTGTCGGGGAAGCACTGGATGTTGTCACCAGGCACACTGCAATCGGGACTGAAATAGACCGCACGCGTGACGTTGTCGTTCTGGTAATTGCCACGCACGAACAACGTCTGGTTGTTGGTCAGGTTGAAGTCGAAGCGGGCAATGTAGGTGTTCAATTCAGTCGGCGTGCGCGCGTTGAAGCGGAAGCCGCCTGTGTTTAGGCCGTCGCCGACGGTGGTGTCGTTAGCTGGATATCTTTGTGCCGCAGCCGCCAAAAAAGTCAGGGCTTGCTGGTTGATACCCGGACTAGTTCCGTTCCTGGCGATGTAGGCTGCTTCAATCTCAGCGGGCGTAAGACAGTCCACGCCGGCCGGAGTTCCCGCCGGGCAGCCGGGATCGCTGAAGTTCGTGCGATAGCGAACGAGTCCCTGGCCCAACGTAGGCAATGGCACCTCGCGGACTACCGAGGTCGCGGTTGCTTCACGGAATCCTTCGTACGTGAAAAAGAAGAACGCTTTGTCTTTCTTGATTGGACCACCGAGCGAACCGCCGAAGATGTTTCTCAACAACTGCGGACGTTCGACACCCGCGGCGTTGTTAAAGAAATCGTTTGCAGTCGTAACGGTGTTGCGGTGAATTTCAAAAAGCGAGCCGTGCCATTGATTCGATCCGGAGCGTGTTACTAGTGAAACCTGCGCGCCGGACGAACGTCCCTGTTCGGCGTTCGGATTGGTTGTGGTTACGCGAAACTCCTGCAGGGAGTCGCGCGTGACTCTCAAAACGCTCGCAAACGCTTCGTCAGTGACAACGTCGAGACCGTCTTGTTGTTCGTTGACGTCAACGCCGTCGAGCGTGATGTTCGACTGATCGGCACGTCCGCCATTCACGTAGCCGGAGCGGCTGACGCCCGGTTGCAGCGACAGCAAGCCGACGACGTTATTGGCATTGAGCGGCAGCTCCACGATGCGTTTGCGCTCGAAGGAATTACCAAGCGTCGCGTCGCTCGTGTTGATGGCTGCTTCAGCGGCGGAGGTGACGTCTACCGTTTCAGAAACAGCACCGATTTCGAGTGGCACGTCCCGGACTGTCGGGGTATCGACTAAAGCCTGCACACCTGAAACGGAAGCAGTTTTGAAACCCGTTGCGGTGATCTCGAGTTTGTATGTGCCAGGCGGCACTGCATTGAAGACGTACTGGCCATCCTCGTTGGTCTGTTGCGTGCGCGTGAAGTTTTTAGAGGGGTCAGTGAGAGTTACGGTCGCGCCATTGACTAGCTGGCCTGCCGGATCTTTAACAGTGCCGCGAACCGTCGTTCCGCCTGACTGCGCCATCGCAGACACGGCGAACAGTAATAAAACAAGAAACGAAGCTACAGAAAGACTTTCGAATCTAACTTTACTCATAAGCAATCTCCCTGGTTTCCTTCATGGGTCGTGCTGAGTTCGTTGAGAATTCTGGTCAGAATTAGTCAACGGATTGTCGGATTAAAGTCGAAGCTTTTGGAATGCTTTGGGTGCATTCTGGGGGAGACAAAAGTTCGTTTGTCAGAATGCAGTTATTGTTCCAAGAGGCAGCGAGAGTTTTGAGTGAAGAAAAAACCAGTAAACTAGCGGGAACGAAGCACTTGTCCCATGAAGCCAGTCCAAAAAATCATTTCCGATTGCCGATTTTGAACTGCAAAAATTTAGATCGCGTGTGCGGTAAAATGGAACGGCCACAGATTACACAGATTTTTTCGAAACAATCGGCGTAATCTGTGGATAGTATTCGACTCGTGGCAATTAACCCGATCGACATTCTGCTCGCGATTGTTATTCTGTTGAGCGTGCTCAATGGCTACCGGCGTGGGTTTGTTCATGGTGTGTTGGACCTGGCCGGTTGGCTGTTGAGCCTGTTGGCAGGCTTGCGTTACTACCAAACGCTCGCGCGCTGGATTGGACCACATATTGACCTTTGGTCCGAGGTTTGGGATCCGCCAATTGCGTTTATCCTCATTGCACTCGTCGTCAGCTTAATTGTTCAGGCCGTTGGTTACTCGCTTTTGCGACGTCTGCCGGAAGACATTCACGAGCGACGCGTCAATCAACTGTTCGGCATACTGCCGGGTTTCGTGTATGGCGTGATCATCGCCGCCATCCTCTCGGCGCTCCTGTTAGCGATTCCGTTGAGTGAAGGTTTGAACGAGCGCGCGCGTGATAGTGCGCTCGTCAATCGTCTCACTGTCTATGCAGAACGGCTCGAGGGGCAGCTTCGTCCGGTCTTCGGCGAGGCGATTGCTCGCACGCTAAACCTGCTGACAGTTGAGCCCGAGTCAAACGAGCGCGTAACGCTGCCGTTCAAGGTCGAACAATCGCGGCCACGCCCTGATCTTGAAGCACGCATGTTGGACCTGGTGAACCAGGAACGACAAACCAGAGGGCTATCTCCGCTTGCGGCCGATCCGGAGTTGACGGAAGTGGCACGCCGCCACTCGGCTGACATGTTTGCGCGCGGCTACTTCGCACACGATACACCCGAGGGGCTTTCACCATTCGATCGCATGCGTGAGGCAAACGTGCGCTTCGTCACAGCCGGCGAGAACCTCGCGCTCGCGCCCACCATCCCGGTGGCCCATACCGGTCTGATGAACTCTCCGGGCCATCGCGCCAATATCCTGCGTCCGCAATTTGGACGTGTCGGGATTGGCGTGATGGATGGCGGTATGCGCGGGTTGATGGTGAGTCAGGAATTCAGAAATTGAGCCGCGGATTAACGCAAATAAACGCAGATTTTTATCTGCGTAAATCCG
>DATENQ010000055.1:0-7547 GCA_035275005.1 Pyrinomonadaceae bacterium
CAGATGCCATGAACCTTGAAAACACAAAATCTGTTGTAGAAGTCGCTGAAGCCGCAGAAGTTAATGATTACCTGAAACTCGGCTGGGCACTCATAAACCAATACGTGATCGATGTCGGCGAACTGCGTCAGCCCAGTCAACGACCACGTTACATTCTCGCTTGGCAAAACTCAGAGGCACCGCCCCAACACCCAGAGAATTCCACGTATCTCACAAGGCAACGAGAGATGGAAGAGTGGGAAGCCAAAAGAAAACGAGACACGGAAGAGTGGCAAGCCTTGATGGCTGCACCTTTTGAAAAGACAAAAACGTAGGTTGTCGGGCCTACGGTTCGGGAAGGTAAATGTTAAGTAAACGTGGTCACAACGTAACAGGCGCACTGTTAGGTTGCCGGTTTCACATATCCAAGTACGATCAATTGTTTCTCCATTGTGAGATACCTCGCAACTGCTGGAAGAAACTGAGCATTTCTTCCGGTGGCGACAGGAAAAAGTTGCGAAGATTGTCCAGTATGGCCCGCCACTTACTTTTACATAACCTCGCCGATGGAAAACTGGCCTGGCGTTCCGCCAGGCGACAGCATTCCGTAGAAAAATCATTAAGAAATTAAATGATCGTCGCTCTGCTATTGACGACGCGGCGGTTTTGAATAAAATCCTGTCCAACGGTGAATGTGGTTGCCGGGGTGAGGACGGTAACCAATCGAGGCTGAATGCCTCCGCCAACCTTGAGAGGCCGGTCCAAAACCGGCCTTTCGGTTTTTTAGAGACAAATAGGCACAGAGAATTTTGGCCACAAAAAGGCACATAAGGCACAAAAGAAGTAAGTACAAAGAAGTAAGTACAAAAGAAGTTAAGTAGATGATTTCAGTTGCGGAAGCTATTCAGATCGTGAGACAGCAGACCCATACGCTCTCCACAGAGCGTGTGCCGCTGCAGGATGCGTTGGGGCGCGTGCTGGCGGAGGATGTGATTGCCGATTCCGATCTTCCGCCCTTCGATCGCTCGCAGATGGATGGCTTCGCAGTGCGCGCGGAGGATGCGAAGTCAGCGCCCGTGCGTTTGCGAATTGTTGGTGAGTCCGCCGCCGGCAGAGGTTGGCACCACCAGATGGAAGAAGGACAAGCGGTGCGGATCATGACCGGAGCTCCGGTGCCCGAAGGTGCTGATAGCGTGCAGCAAGTCGAGTTAACCACTGAGCTCAAAGACGGCACTGTAGTCGAACTGCTCCAGGACGTTGAGTTCGGCAAATCAATAACCAAACGCGGCGCGGAAATCCAGGCTGGTGAGACTGTGTTGACTGCGGGAACGATCGTGAATGCAGCGATGATGGCGGTCCTCGCTGCGTTTGGTTATGCAACTGTCGCCGTCTACCGCAAGCCGCGTGTTGCCGTACTCGCAACCGGTACTGAACTCGTTTCAGTCGATCAAAAACCCGGCCAGGACCAGATACGCGATTCCAACAACTACTCAATCGCGTCTTACGCTCAACTCGCCGGCGCGAGGATCCAACGCATGCCGTTGACGGGCGACGAAACGTCGCTATTGAAAACTCAGCTCAGTGCAGCCGCGGAGAGTTGCGATGTGATCGTCACTTCGGGTGGCGTGTCGATGGGCG
Organism: Pyrinomonadaceae bacterium; assembly: GCA_035275005.1. GTDB lineage: Bacteria > Acidobacteriota > Blastocatellia > Pyrinomonadales > Pyrinomonadaceae > PSRF01. The sequence continues at coordinate 1,618 of DATENQ010000055.1, forward strand.
TCTACGACGTCACCAAAGCGGCGCTGAAAGAACTCAATGCAGAACTCTTCTTCGAACGCATCGCGCTTCGCCCAGGCAAGCCAACCGTGTTCGCGAGACTGCCGAACGGCACGCTAATGTTTGGCCTGCCAGGCAATCCGGTTTCAGTCGCCGTTACTTTCAATTTATTTGCGCGGACAGCGCTCCTTACGATGCAAGGCGCAACGGATCCCGCATTGAAGCGAGAAACCGCGGCGCTTGCACGAAGTGTGAAGGGAACACCCGATCGGGAAAGTTACCTGCCGGCGCAGTTAACAACAAACGACGACGGTGAGCTCATCGCTTTCCCTTTGAAGTGGGGCGGCTCCTCCGACTTCGTCGCGTTTGCGTTAACAACCGCACTCGCGATCATCCCGGCCGGAATGAAAGCGGTCGAAGCCGGCTCGCTGGTTAATGTGCTGCGCTTACCGTAGCTGCAGGCTGTATCATCGCTGCCCCCTGCACGATCGGCGCGATGCGTTCAGTCAATCCCTTGAAGCCTCCGAAACCAGGCAAACGCTCAATCCGAGTGCCGATCTTCTGATCGAACAACTCCAACCCTTCTTTGCCTGGCCACAGCGTGGCCATAACGTAATCCGCTTCACCCTTCGGCTTGGCTCCCTGGCCCACCGGCGACCAGAATTTTCCGATAACGAACCTGGCCAGGATTTTCGAAAACTGCGTCTCGTTAAGCTTCACGCGCGCGACGTTCCAATAGAAGCTGCCGTGAATCGACTCTTCCTGCACGATTCCGATCAAGAGTTGTTTCAGCACCGGATGACCAGCGAGATCTGAAAGCCGGCGGTAAGCGTTCATGGCCGTGATCTCGTTGACCGCGCCCCAAACCATGTGCGCGCCGTGGAAATATTTTCCGAACGGTCGCGAGGCGTGGTCTACGAGATAACTTCCGATCGTGTAGAGACGCGGAATCTTGCGAGTCGCCTCAACCTGCCAATTCTTTCCAGTCGGCACGCCGGCCTCTTCCAGAAAGCGATTCAGAAGGTTGCCGTGATGGAGTTCTTCAATACTCCAGCGATCCATAAACTTTCGGATTATCGGATCTTTTCCGGTCGGCGTGCGGCGCAACTCCTGATAGTACATATCAGTAAAGTACTCGATATCGCGCATATAGATGAGCACGGGCACAAACGCGGGATTGAGCTGATAATTCTTAATATCTTTCCAGTTAATGCTATTCACGTACTCTTTTGATAGAGCGCGGGGCTGCCGCTCATACCAGTCAAGCACTTCCTTGTCAGTCTCAAACACGGGGGGAACCTCCGAATCTCAAATAGTCGATCACTCTACGAATATGCGCGCCAATCGGATTTTGTTTCCGCTAGATTTCTGCTACAGAACTAACCCAGGTTCGAGATTGGGATGAAAGCATGAGAACCAACCCGAATGAGGCCCTCGTCCCGGTTCGTGGCAGTCTAGACGTAAATGCGGTCGGCTGTCGAGATCTACTTGCTTATAAACGCGTTTTTGTTATCTACTTCCGCCGATGGCACAACTCTCGCACGTCGACGATCAGGGCCGCGTTCGCATGGTCGATACGGGGAATAAAGAGATAACTGTCCGGCGCGCGGTGGCGTCGGCGCGGGTTTTGATGAGTAGCGCAACGGTGTCGGCACTGCGTGAACATCGGACCCCCAAAGGAGATCCACTGGAGACCGCGCGGTTGGCGGGGATCATGGCGGCAAAGCGGACTTCAGAGCTAATCCCGCTCTGCCATCCACTGCCTTTGACGCACATCGACGTCCAGGCAACGCTGGAAGATTCGGGCGTAGCGCTCGCGGCAGACGTCTCGACTAACGCTCAAACCGGTGTAGAGATGGAAGCATTGACAGCAGTTTCCGTGGCCGCGCTGACGGTTTACGACATGTGCAAAGCACTGGAAAAAGGGATGACGATCACGGACGTGCGGTTGGAGAGCAAAACCGGAGGCAAATCCGGCGACTACGACAGGTTTCACGCAAAGGCGCAAAGAAGCAAAGAAGATTCTTGAGATTCCTTTGGATCTTTGTGGCTTTGCGTGAGATGTCTTTTCGCTTTGGAACATGCGCCCGGCATTGTGCGTTAATCACGGCAGCACTAAAATAAGCCCATTCCGCCGACTGACCGGAGAGTTCAAAATGAGATATACGCTTTCACAAGACGCAAGACCACAGGCATTGACGCTGCTTATCGCGGCAACCATCTCCGTGGTGCTCTCGTTCATCCCTTACGTAGAGTTTCTAAACTATCCTTTTAAGATTTTCGTCACCTTCATACATGAAGGCGGACACGCCCTCGCGGCCTTGCTGACCGGCAACTCAGTCGCGAGCCTCAGCGTAGCCTCGGATGGCAGCGGCCTGACCTATACCTCGGAGGGCGGACTACTCTCACGGATGTTCATCTCCAGCGCGGGGTATCTCGGTTCAATGGCGTTCGGCGCGTTGTTGCTGGTTCTGATCCGCAAAGCAGTCGCGGCGCGCATCGTGTTGTTGGCCTGCGGCATTTTCGTTCTCGCGCTGACGATGATCTATGGACTATTCAAATCGGTCTTTTTGATGCAAGCGTGGTCTGGAATCCCCTTCACGCTCTTCGCCGGCATAGTCATCTCGATTGGATTGATTTTGATCGCAAAGTTTGCGAGCGCGCGAGTCGCGACTTTCTTCGTGAGTTTCCTGGCAGTGCAATGCGTTTTGAATGCGCTGTTTGATCTGAAGACAGTCTTCTTCCTCAATGCGCAATTCACCGGGCCGAGAATGCCGAATGACGCGTTGAACATGGCCCAGGTGACCGGCATTCCCGCAATTTTCTGGACTGTGATCTGGATCGCTCTCGCGTTGGGAATTCTTTGGTTTGCGATGAGGCTATACGTAGCCGGACGCGACAAGAGCTACCAGCCGGATCTCCCGTTTGAAGAAACAGCTCCTCCGGTCTAAATCACAAAGCATAAAGATTAGCCACAAAAAGGCACAAAAGCACAAAAGGAGAATTAATTCATTTTGTGCTTTTTGTGCCTTTTTGTGGCTAAAATTCGTAACGATAGCGCAGTGTCACGCCACGGCCTGCGCCGTCAATTCCCCAACTAATCCCGCGATACGACTTGTCGAAGATGTTTTCGAAGTCCACGAAGATCTCCGATCCTTCGCCAAACTTGAACGCGCCGCGCACGCCAACCAAACCATAACCCGCCAAATACGGATGCGTCGGCACCAGCGTATCGTTGTTCACGACGCGAACGCCGTTGATAGTCGCACCGACCGGCAGCAACCGGTTCTGAACCTGCAACAGGTTTTCTCCAGTCTGAATCAGGCTCCCGCCCGCTGAACCGCAGCCGGTTGGACCAGACGTTGTCAATCCACGCACGCAAGCTCCGCGTCTGAAGAAGTTTTGAATGTTGGTCCGCGAACGTGCGCCGCCCGTGCGACGGTCAGAAAGATCGAGTGACGACAAACGATTCTGACGTCCTGCCAACGTGGAATAACCCTCGACGTAGAAGCGCGACTGCGGTTGATAACGCAAACTCACAAACGCCGTCGCCGGCGGAATACCACCTTCGACGTTCGGCGGCAGCCCGTTGAGCAAGCTGTGCGCGCGAATATAAGTGAAGTTGGCATTCGCGCTCCACTGATCGGTGAAACGCGCGCGGCCATTGAACTCGACGCCGTTGAAGCGAGCGTCGTCAAAGTTCACGCGCACCAGCACGGGACTGGTTGGCGCCGCTGCCACAAACACGAGACCCGCAGCATTCTGCGAGATGATCAGATCGCTGCCGAGGAACGTTCCGGTCGAGCCCGGCGGAAGCACCAAAGCCTGATCGAAATAGACGTCGCTGAGTTTGGTTGTGAAGCCGGTCAGCTCCGCGCCAAAACGGCGGCCGGTGTAACGGAAACTGAGATCGAAGCTGTCGCTGTATTCCGGTCCCAGGCGAGTCACCGGAATGCCTGTGGAAACAGCGTCGCCGCCCGCTGTCGTGCCGATAAACCCACCGCGAGCGGTTGCAGTCGCAGCGTCGACTTCGAACCCGGTCCCGACTAGCCCGATGATTCCGAGATCCGTTGTGTTTGGCGCACGGAAGCCGCGCGTGTACTTCGCCGCGATATCGAAGCCGCCGGAGACTCTCACCACGCCGCCGATGCGTCCTGACAACGCGCCGAAGCGCTGGCTATCGTCAGGAAAGAGTGGAACACCGGTTGGTCCAAGCGGTGCGTTGCTGGCGTGTGATTCGTAAGACGCGACGCTGTAGCGCAGAGCGCTGTTGATCTGCAAGCGATCCGGAATGGCGGTGAAGTTGTTCTGCACAAAGAAGCCGTACGAAAGATAACGCGCGCCATGCGGAATACGCGGACGGGAGTTTGTAAAAGTCCTTGTGACCGGATCGAGAGTGGAGGCGGGAGCGTTGATTTTGTCGCGGTACAGGTCGGCGCCCGTCAGAAAAGTGTTGCGGTCGCCAAACTGTTTATCGAGATAGAAGTTGAAACCTAAGACGTTGGTCCGTTCGCGTTGGTTCGTGATCGCACCGGCCGGATTTCCCTGCCCGCCTTGATTGATCCGCTCTTCACGCTGGCCGTTGTAAGAAAACGTAAACGAGCCATTGTCGAAGAACAGCAGCTTCTGCCGGAACAATCGTGCGTAAAAGGTGTCAGTCATCAGGTTACGCAAGTCGGCGATGTTGTTGCCGTCGCCGCCGAGTAACTGATCGTAGCGCTTGCCGTTGTCCTGCTGGTTGCGCGCGTAGCTGAAGAGAAGCTGCGTGTTGTTGTCGATGTTGAAGTTGGTGCGGATCAAACCGCCGTACTGCGTGAATCCTGTGTCGGGAAGTCTCGTGCCGAACACGTCTGACGGCAGGCCGAGAAAACGAGTGACCGCGGCGTGATAGTCGAGACCGGTTCCCGGTCGCAGCGTGCTGATGCGACGGCCGTTCATGTTTACCAACACGCCGTAGCGTTTCGTGCCGTAGGTCATCAGTGTGTTGCCACCAAAGCCGTTTGTCGGGGAGGTGTAGAAGATGTTGGCGTGACCGTGAAACTCGTTATCCGGACCGCCATACCTTGGCGCTTGCGAGATGAAGTTGACTACGCCGCCGTGAACGTCGGAGCCGTATTGCGAGCTGTTTGGACCACGCAGGATTTCGACTGTTTCGAGTGTTGAGGGTTCGATCAAACTAAAGAACGTTCCCACACCCCCGCGCTGAGCGCTGGTTGTATAACGAACACCATCGACGTAGACCGCCACGTTTCTTCCGGTCAATCCGCGCACGAAGACCGCGCTGAGCGATGGGCTGGTGCGTTGCAGGTTCACTCCCGGCTCTTCGTCAACCACCTGGGCCACCACCTCAGGCGCACGCTCCAGGATCTTACGTTCGTTGATGATGTTTACCTGCGTTTCGACTTTGCGCGTGTCGGTGACAAGACCTGCTTCCGCTGTGATCGTGACTTGTTCGTGGAGCGGCGTGAGCTCCAGCACGACCGCGACTTCGACCGGGTTGCCCTGCGTGACGCGAACGGCGCTGCGATGTCGCACGAAGCCGTTAGCTTCGACGTTGAGCTGATAGTCGCCGGGTGCGATGTTGTTGAGCGTAAATTTTCCGTCGGCGTCGCTGACAGTTGCGCCGAGCACGGCGCGATTGGCAGTCAGCAACGAAACATCCGCGCCGCTTACCACCGCGCCATCCGGGTCCTTCACACTTCCGGTGATCTTGATTTCAGGTTCCTGCCCGTACGCGGCGAACGACACAACGCACGTGAGAAGACTCTTGAGTACGGCTATTACAACTGTTCGCATAGGACCACCGTAGCCTCCGGCGGAAACTACTACCAGTCGTCGTATGAGCGCCTTAAGCAAGAACAAGTGAAAACAACCAGTCAGAAAAAAGAACAAGTCAGGAAGAGGGGCTTGCCCCCGCTCTTAGAAACCCTCAG
>DATENQ010000056.1:0-6384 GCA_035275005.1 Pyrinomonadaceae bacterium
GCCGCCCGTTCTCCAAATGGCAACAACCACGGGCGGCCACGGAGTGGCGCCCCTACAATAATGTCCTACTTTTGCGGCGAAGCTGCGGGCATACCCAATAGTGCTGCCTTCTCTTCCTCCGAAAGCTGCGAGAGTTCTGCCAGCGCCGCGCTAAGCATTGCGTCGTCAGCTTCTCCCATCTGGCTTTGCGCAATGTAGGCGGCGAAATCGGCGATTGTCGGAGTTTCAAAGAAGAGCCGCAGGGGCAGATCAACATTGAAGGTATCGCGCACACGATTCGCAACCTGAGTTGCCAATAACGAATGCCCTCCAAGGCTGAAGAAGTTGTCGTAAATACCTACCGTTTCGATTTCCAGAATTTCTGACCAGATGGTAGCCATCATCTCCTCAATCGGAGTGCGTGGAGCAGCAAAAGCTTCTTCGATGTCAGGACGCGTATGATCCGGCGCCGGCAGCGCCATGCGATCGATCTTGCCGTTCGAATTTAGCGGCATAGCATCGAGGAAGATAAAAATAGATGGAACCATGAAGCTCGGCAGCTTCTCTTTCAACTTCCGGCGTAATTCGTCTGCGGGTGAAGAGCTTTCCTGATTCAGGACAATATAAGCAACGATGCGCTTATCTTCGGACGTGTCTTCGCGCATCAGCACCACCGCGTCGCGAACGATGGGGTGCTCGGCAAGTGCCGCCTCAATCTCGCCCAGCTCAACGCGAAAGCCGCGGATCTTTACCTGGTGGTCCATGCGGCCCAGATACTCGATATTCCCATCCGGCAAATAACGCGCAAGGTCGCCCGTCCGGTAGAGTCTCTCACCCGGCTTCGTCGCGAACGGGTTGGGAATAAATTTCTCCGCCGTCATTGCAGGGTGCCGCAAGTAACCGCGCCCCAGACCCGCACCACCGAGGTACAGCTCAGCGGTAACTCCTACCGGTACAGGCTGCAGATGCTGGTCCAGCATATAAACCTGCGAACACGCAATCGGTCGCCCGATCGAAATCAGGCCGTTGGTCTCTTTTGGAATCAGGGAGAAGGTTGAGTAAACGGTATCCTCAGTTGGGCCGTATAGATCAAACACCCGCGACGCCCCGGTCTGCTCGTAGATCTGCTTCGGTAGTTCGGGTTTCACGGCTTCGCCGCCAAGGTTGATGGTCTTCACCGTAGCGGGCACGTCCTCGGTTCTGATCAATTCAGCCATCGCCGACGGCGCGAGGCTCATCAGGCTCACCTCGTCCCTTGCCGCCAGTTGCGGTAACTCAAGGGCGTTGCGCGCGATGATCGACTTGGCGCCGATGGTGAGCGGGAAAAACATTTCGAACACCGACACATCGAAACAGATCGAGGTTGAAACCAGGAGTCCACTCGATTGGTCGGCGCCGAACACCTCTTGCGCCCAGCGCAACATCGTTGTCACGTTCTGATGGGTGATCGCCACGCCTTTCGGCTTGCCCGTGGAACCCGACGTATAAATAACGTAAGCCAGGTTATCCGGCTGCACGTTAATTCCGGGATTTTCCCCACTCTGCGCTGACAAGGCTTCCAGATCCCTGTCGAGACGGATCGCCGGCATCTCGTGCTCCGGCAGATTTTTCAGCAACGAGCTTTCAGTCAATAGCGCACTGACGCGGCAGTCTTCGAGGATCAACTTAACGCGTTCAAGTGGGTAGTTGTGATCAATGGGCACATAGGCTGCGCCGGCTTTGAGTACACCGAGAACTCCGGCCAGCATTTGCGGTGTGCGTTCGATATAGATTCCGACAAACGACTCCGGGCCTACTCCAATGCTTTGCAACAGGTGGGCTATTTGATTAGCGCGGGCGTTAAGCTCGCGATAAGTTTGACGGTCTTTATCGAAGATAATGGAAACACTGTCCGGCGTGAGGTCGACCTGTTTCTCAAACATGGTATGGATGCACTCGGCCGGATAATCGCGTGCTGTGTTGTCGTTCCAATCAGACAGTTGCTGTTGCTCGTCATTCGTCAGCAGCGGCAACTCTGAAATACGCTGCTCGGGGTTTACCACGGCGCTTTCGAGTAACGTCTGCAAATGTCCGAGCATGCGCTTCGCCGTCGCCGCTTCGAATAGATCAGTGCTGTATTCCAGCGTCAGACGCAGTTCCTGATCCGCTTCCGCAAAGCTCAGCGTCAGATCGAATTTCGCCGTCGTCGTGTCGACTTCCAGCGGCCGGAAAGAGACGCCGGCACACTCGAGTTCCGGCATCAACTGTTTCTGCTGAACCAGCATCACCTGAAACAGCGGTGTGTGGCTGGCATCTCTCTCCGGCTGTAGCTCCTCAACAAGCTTCTCAAAGGGCAGGTCCTGATGCGTGCAGGCATCGATGACCGTCTCTCTGATTTTGCCGAGCAGCATTCGAAAAGTAGGGGACCCCGAAAGATCTGTCCGCAGCACGAGCGTGTTGACAAAGAATCCGATCAGTTCTTCTATCTCCGCCTGGTTGCGGTTGGCGCTCGGAGTTCCAATGACTATGTCCTGCTGACCCGAATAGCGATACAGCACCACCTTCAAGGCCGCCGCTAACACCATGAACAGCGTTACACCCTGCTCACGACTCAGCCTCTTGAGCTCGTCAGTCAGACTCTGGGGAAGCATTACGGACTGCTTCGCGCCGTTATAGCTACGCGATGCCGGGCGCGGGTGATCGTTCGGTAATTCCAACACCGGCGGAGCGCCCTGGAGTTGCTTCACCCAGTAACCCAACAGTGAGCCGAGCTTTTCATCTTTCAACCAGTTTCTTTGCCAGCTTGCGAAATCCGCGTATTGGATCTGCAACTGAGGCAACGGCGATTCCGCACCTTCCGTGTAAGCCTGGTACAGCGTCGCCAGTTCGCGCAGGAAGAGATCGAGTGACCACCCGTCCGACACAATGTGGTGCATCGTCACTAAAAGAACATGATCATCATCAGCCGAGCGCACGAGCCCCACTCGCAGCAATGGACCACGCGCGAGGTCGAACGGCTCATGGGCTTCGCACGTCAGAATCTCATCGAGCTGCGCTTCACGCTCGGAGAGTGGTAACTCACGAAGATCTGTTACTTGCAGGTTTAGCGGCGCGGGAGCGGCGACGACCTGAACCGGATCTCCACCGTTCATAGTGAAGCTCGTGCGCAGTGTTTCGTGCCGGCGCACTATCTCGTCCAAACTCTTCTCGAGTGCCGCCTGGTCCAACGATCCACTGATTCGCACGGCGCCGGGCATGTTGTAGGCGTGGCTGCCGGGTTCAAGTTGATCGAGAAACCACAGCCGCTGCTGTGCGAACGAGAGCGTTAAATCTTCTTCTCTCGATACGAGCTCGAAAGGCGGAGGGGTGACGAGGTCATCCTTGCGGATCGCCGTCATCTGTTCGGCAAATGCAGCAACGGTTGGGAACTCGAAGAGAAGACGTAGCGGGAGTTCCGCCTTGAAGGCTTTCTGGACGCGCGACATTGCCTGCGCGGCAAGCAGGGAGTGGCCTCCCATCTCAAAGAAGTTGTCGTTGATGCCCACCCGCTCGACGCCGAGGACAGCCGCCCAGATCTCTACCAACATCTCCTGGACCTGGTCAGTCGGCGCAGCGTAAGACATTTCAAACGGGGTCGACAGCAGTTCCAGTTGATATAGAGCGCTACGATCCACTTTGCCGTTTGAGGTCAACGGCATTTGGTCGAGCATTACGAACTGTCCCGGGATCATGTAGTCCGGCAACTCTCGCCGCAGATGCTCTCGCAGTTGCGACGCGCTCACGTTCTCCGCTTCAACGTAGGCCACTAAACGTGGTCCCCGTTGCTCGTCCTCGCGCACCACCACCACGCTTTCTCTCACTCCGCGATGCTGCGCCAGTCTCGCTTCCACTTCACCCAACTCGATACGATACCCGCGGATCTTCACCTGATGGTCCACGCGCCCCAGATATTCAATGTTCCCATCCGGTAAATAACGCGCCAGGTCTCCAGTCCGGTACAGCCTGGCGCCGGCCTTCGGCCCAAACGGATCGGGGATGAATTTCTCCGCCGTTAACTCAGGCCGTCCCAGGTATCCGCGCGCCAGCCCTTCACCACCAAGAAACAGTTCCGCGGTTACTCCCACTGGCACAGGTTGCAGATGTTGATTCAGCAAGTAAGCTTGCGAACATGCTATCGGACGTCCGATCGTCACCCGGCCGTTGTTATCTTTTCCAATCAGCGCATAGGTCGAGTAGGTGGTATCTTCCGTTGGCCCGTACAGGTTCCACACCTGCTCCACGCCGCTCTGCTCGTAGATCTGCTTCACCAGCTCGGATTTCAAAGCTTCGCCTGCCAGATTCACAGTCTGCACTGTCTCCGGTACCCCGCCGCTTCGGATCAATTCCGCTATCGCTGACGGCACTGTGTTGATGAGACTTACCTCATCTTTGGCGGCCAGTTGCGGTAACTCCAGCGCGGTGCGCGCCAGTATCACTTTTCCGCCCACAGAGAGCGGCAGAAAGATCTCAAACACCGACAGATCGAAACAGATCGAGGTTGAGGCTAAGACTCCCCGCAGTTGCTCGGCGCTGAACACTTCCTGCGCCCAGTGCAGCATCGTGGCTGCACTCCGGTGAGAGATGGCCACGCCTTTCGGTGTCCCGGTTGAACCTGAGGTATAGATGACGTAGGCCAGGTTCTCCGCTTCGACTGACAACTCCGGATTGCTCGTTTCGTACTGCTCAAGCCGCTCAGCCGTTTCTTCCATCACGAGTAGCGAAGTGCTTGCTGAGGGAAGTAGCGCCGCGAGTCGTTGCTGCGTTATGAGAACTGCGACTTGCGAGTCTTCCAGCATGAAACGCAGTCGCTCGTTGGGATATGCCGGGTCGAGCGGCACGTAGGCGCCACCCGCCTTCAACACACCCAACAACGCCACCAACATCTCCACCGACCGCTCCAGCAGAATGCCGACTCGAGCCTCGGTCTTCACACCCAGTGACCGCAGGTGATGCGCCAGTTTATTAGCTCTTTCATTCAACTCCCGGTAGGAGACTCTTTGCTCACCGAATATCGCTGCCACCTGTTCCGGCGTTCGCGCCACCTGCTCCTCGAAGAGCTCATGAATGCAGGACTCCGGATAGTCTCTGGAGGTATCATTCCATTCCACCAACAGTTGTCGCCGATCTTCATCGGAAAGCAATGGCAGTGATGAAACCTTCTGCCCCGGATCAGCAACGATGCCCTCGATCAAAATCTGGAATTGCCGGGCTATCTGCGTGATTGTGTGTTCGTCAAAGATGTCGGTGTTGTATTCGAGACAGGCCCGCAGTCCTCCTCCGACTTCAGCCATGATTAGCGATAGATCAAACTGCGCTACACGCTGGTCCAAAGCCATCGTCTCAAGCGCCAGTTCACCTAACCTCAGTGGAGCACCAGCCTGGCCCAGCGCAAACGCCGCCAGCCCTTGTTCTTTTAGTAGTTGTGCTTGCTGCAAGACGAAGGTCACCTGGAATAAAGGAGACCTGCTTACGTCGCGCTCCGGCTGTAGCTGTTTCACCAGCAGCGCAAACGGATAGTCCTGATGCGCGAAGGCATCAAGCACGGTGCGGCGAACACTACTTAGAAATTGAGTAAAACTCGGATTGACGGAAAGATTCGCGCGCAGTACGAGCGGGTTAACGAAGTAGCCCACGACATTTGAGAAGGCTGCCCGACTTCTCGCCGCGGCAGGCGAGCCAACCAAAATGTCTTCCTGACCGGTGTAGCGATAGAGCAGTGCCTGAAAGGCGGCGAGCAATGTCATGTACAGCGTGGCGTCATGGTTTTTTCCCAGCGCCTTGAGCTGCCGTGTCAATACAACATCAAACTCGAAGTTGTAAGAGCTCCCACGATATGTCTGAACAGCGGGCCTCAAGTGGTCGTGCTGCAAATTCAGCACGGGCAGTGCGCCTCCGAGTTGCTCTTTCCAATAATCCCAAAGCCGCAGCCCTTCCGGTCCATTGAGCATCTCCGTTTGCCAGCCCACGTAGTCGGCGTAAGTCTTTGAGACAGGTGCTAAACTCACAGCGCGACCATGTCGTTCCGCTTCGTAAAGCTCGCCCAACTCATGCACAAGAATCGCCAGCGACCAGAAGTCGACCACGATGTGATGCGCGACGAGCATCAACACATACTCTGCCGTGTCGCGCCGGAAGAGATTCACGCGAAACAGTGGTCCTGTCTCCAGGTTGAACGGGAGCAGCGCCAGTTTTCTGAGGTGCTGGTTCAATCGCTCTTCGTTCCAGGAAGACACTTCCTCAAAATCGAAGCTGACCTCTGCTTCCTCACACACAACGGCGACTGGTGTTCCTTCGACGGCGCTGAAAGTGGTGCGTAGAGCAGGATGACGTTCGACGAGCTTTTGAAATGCACGCCGCATCGCTCCTGGTTCAACCTCGCTCTGAATG
>DATENQ010000057.1:0-20446 GCA_035275005.1 Pyrinomonadaceae bacterium
GCAATGGGATTCCGATAAGCTGCCCGTTGTTGCGACGTCGATCATGGTGCCGGGCGCTGTGGACAGCGAGAAAGCCGTCGTGCTGCAAGCGCCGAACCTTCCTTCCCTGGTTAACTTCGAATTAAAAGCGGAGTTAGAACGACGACTCGGTTGGCCCGTGTTTCTCGAGAACGACGCGAACGCCGCCGCGGTTGGTGAGATGTGGATGGGCGCGGCGCGTTGTTGTCGCGACGTGATCAGCGTCACGCTCGGAACGGGAGTCGGCGGTGGTGTGATTCTTGACGGCAAGTTGTGGCGTGGTTCGCATGGCTCGGCGGGTGAGATTGGACACACGACTGTCGATCCATTTAGTGGGTTGAAGTGCAAGTGTGGCAACACGGGTTGTTTGGAGTTGTTTGCTTCGGCGACTGCGATCGTGCGCATGACGCGCGAAAACTTAGCATCGTTTCCTGCATCACGATTGAAGAGCGAAGAGTTGACCGCGGCGCAGGTTTACGAGGCCGGGCGGAATGGTGACGAGCTTGCGCTCGCGGTGTTCAAAAGATTCGGAATGTATCTCGGAATTGGTCTGGCGAATCTGATCAACCTGATCGATCCGCAGATCATCGTGATCAGCGGTGGCGCAGTGAACGGTTGGGATCTGTTTGCACCGGAGATGTATCGACAAGTCGAGGAGCGTGCGTTTCGAACGACGGCGCAACAGGTTAAGATCGCGCGGGCGGAGTGCGGAGACAATGCGGGATTGCTCGGCGCCGCCAGGTTAGCAAGGACAGGGTTAACGGGATTTTCATGACAGCTCTCATCGTTCACGGCCACTTTTATCAACCACCACGCGAGAATCCATGGACAGGTGAAGTCGAAGCTGAACCGAGCGCCGCGCCGTTTCACGATTGGAACGAGCGCATTCATGCCGAGTGTTACGCACCCAATGCGACCAACTACGCGCACATGAGTTTTAACTTTGGTCCGACTCTGCTCTCATGGCTCGAGACTCATCACCTTCCGACTTATCAAAAGATCCTGAACGCGGATAAAGCGAGTGCTGGGGCGCGCGGCGGTCATGGCAACGCGATCGCGCAGGCTTACGGACACGCGATTCTGCCGCTGTGCAATGAACGCGATCGTTTGACGCAGGTTGTTTGGGGGCTGGCGGATTTCCGGTTTCGTTTTGGTCGTGAAGCGGAGGCGCTCTGGCTTCCGGAGACTGCTGCGAACGACGAGGTGCTGGCGCTGCTGATCGAGCAGGGGATGCGTTACGTCATTCTCGCGCCGAACCAGGCTCGAGGTGATATTGATACTTCGAAGTCTTACCTGTTTCGCCATCCGGATGGATCGCGACGCTCACTGGCGGTCTTCTTCTACAATGGGCCGCTAGCAAGAGCTATAGCGTTCGAGGGAGCACTTGCGTCGAGCCGGGGTTTGGTGGAGAAGTTCGTCAAGGCTGCGCAGGGCGGAGATCTCGTAAACGTCGCGACTGATGGCGAGACGTATGGTCATCATTTCAAGTTTGGCGACCTTTGTTTGGCGCACGCGCTGGAGGTTGAAGCGAAGGAAGCGGGTTTCTGGATAACGAATTACGCGCAGTATCTCGATCGCCATCCGGCTGGGCTGGAAGTTGAGATTGATAATGGGCCTGATGGTGAGGGCACGTCGTGGAGTTGTGTGCACGGAGTCGGGCGCTGGTCGAGAGATTGTGGTTGTCACACAGGTGGTGAGCCCGGTTGGAAACAGGCGTGGCGGCAACCGTTGCGAGCGGCGTTGAATTTTCTTCGTGACGATGCGGCGACGAAGTTTGAGAATGCCGCAAGTGAGTTGCTGCGCGATCCGTGGGCGGCGCGCAACGATTACATCTCGGTTATGCTGGATCAGCACGCACGCTCGGCGTTTTTCAACGAGCATGCGGTTCGTGAGTTGAGTGCACAGGAAGAGGCTCAGGCGTTAATGCTGCTGGAAATGCAACGGAACGCGCTCTTGATGTTTACGAGTTGTGGTTGGTTCTTTTCCGATCTTGCCGGCATCGAGACGATCCAGGTGATACGTTACGCCGGTCGCGTCATCGATCTACTGGAGCAATTAAATCTCGATCCGCCGCGCAAACGCTTCCTCGAAATGATGTCCGAAGCGCAAAGCAACCGCCCGGAAAAAGGCAATGGCGCCGAGCTATTTCTAACGATCTAATCCGCGTTTTCAATCCGCGTTCATCTGCGGCTATGAACTTTCTGGGCGACATCGATCTACATCTCTTCGGCGAAGGTCGCCACGAAGAGATCTACAAAAAACTCGGCGCGCACGTTACCAAGGTAGGTCGCACGAAGGGCGTTGTATTCGCTGTCTGGGCGCCGCACGCTTCAGGTGTCAGCGTTGTCGGTGATTTCAACGATTGGAACGGTCTCTCGCACCAGATGCAGAAGCTCGGAAACTCCGGCGTCTGGGAACTCTTCATTCCCAAACTCACTACCGGCAGTCTGTACAAGTTTGAAATACGGCCGCCTCGTGGACCTGCTTTATTCAAAGCCGATCCTTACGCGCAACATACTGAAGCCCCGCCAGACACATCGTCCATCGTCTACGAATCCAAGTACAAATTTCGCGACGCGAAGTGGATCAAGAACCGCACCGGAAGAGAGCACTTCCGCAAACCGCTATCGATCTACGAAGTACACTTCGGCTCGTGGCGTCGAAAGATTGAAGACGACAACCGTCCGTTCACTTATCGTGAGATGGCCGAGCCGCTCGCAAACTACGTCACGGAAATGGGCTTCACGCACGTCGAGTTTCTGCCGCTCAAGGAACATCCGTATGGACCATCTTGGGGTTACCAGGTCACTTACTACTACGCGCCTTCAGCGCGTTACGGCGAGCCCGACGATCTGCGTTACCTGATCGATTACCTGCACCAGCGCGGCATCGGCGTGATCATGGACTGGGTTCCCGCACACTTTCCGAAAGACGCGTGGGCGCTCGGTCGATTCGACGGCTCGGCGTTGTACGAACATCTCGACCCGCGCAAAGGTGAACATCCTGATTGGGGCACGTACATCTTCAACTACGGCCGCAACGAGGTGCGCAATTTTCTGGTGGCTAATGCGCTCTACTGGTTTCGCGAGTTTCATATCGATGGATTGCGTGTTGATGCCGTGGCGTCGATGCTTTACCTCGACTACAGCCGCAAGGAAGGGCAGTGGGTTCCGAATGAGTTTGGCGGGCGCGAAAACCTCGAAGCGCTCGCGTTCCTCAAAGAGTTGAATGAGACAACGCATCGCGCCTGTCCCGGGATCATGATGGTTGCGGAAGAGTCGACCGCCTGGCCCATGGTCAGTCATCCGATCTACGCCGGCGGGCTCGGTTTCGACTTCAAGTGGAACATGGGCTGGATGCACGACACGCTTAAATACTTTCAGACAGATCCGCTCTTTCGTGCGGGCAATCACAACGCGCTGACGTTTGGCCTGGTTTACGCGTGGAGCGAGAACTTTATCCTGCCGTTTTCACACGACGAAGTGGTCCACATGAAAGGCTCGCTGCTCAATAAGATGCCGGGCACGACTGAACAGAAGTTTGCGACCTTGCGAGCACTCTACGCGTATATGTGGGCACATCCGGGAAAGAAGCTTTTGTTTATGGGGGGTGAGTTTGGTCAATGGCGCGAGTGGACGGAGACGGAGAGTCTCGACTGGCACCTGATCGAAGACTCTCTGCACGGCGGCGTGCAAAAGTTAGTGCGCGACTTGAATCTCGTTTATGAACCGGAAGCCGCGCTATGGGAAGCCGACGGCGAGGCCGCCGGTTTCGAATGGATCGACGTCGACAACGCCTCGGAAAACATCGTCGCCTTCCTCCGCCGCTCCCAAAACGGCCGCGAGCTTATTTGTGTTTGTAATTTCTCAGCCGTTCCTAAGAAAACTTATCGCGTCGAATTACTTGGCTCGAATGACTACGACCTCATTATCAACACCGACTCCACTACCTACGGCGGCCACGATAGTATTTCCATTAACGGCTCAGAAATCGATCTCCCGCCACTGACCACCCTCTGGTTCGCTCCACAAAAATCCCCAAACAAAACCAAGCCACAAAAAGGCACAAAAAGCACAAAAAAGAAGCGCACCACGAAGAGCTCAAATAAATAATTTTGTACCTTTTGTGCCTCTTTGTGGCAAACTCTGCTCAGTTGCCATTTCTCATACCGTCGCATATGTATGAGAAGTTTAAGGAGGTAGACGGCAGGCATCCGTGGCGGAGCGTTAGCCCTGATGGATATGTTGACTATCAGGCGCGTTATCGCCCGCACGGTCGTGTCCTCTATTTCAACTTCCCACTCGCCAAAGAGATGGGCCTCATCCCACCGGACCATCCCGCAAGCATTAACAAAGAACTAGAGCAAGCAATCCTCGATACATTCTCGCTTCAGATCATCAACGAATACGATCTGCAACGAGGCAAGAAGTATTCGCCCGAAACCATCAAACCTCACCCTTACATGGCGACGCGCTACCTCCAAACACAACATCGCAATAAACAGGGCAAGACGTCCGGCGACGGCAGGAGCATCTGGAACGGTTATCTCAAGAGTGAAAACCTGAGCTTCGACATTTCGAGTCGCGGCACCGGCGCTACCATCCTGAGCCCCGGCGCTCAGAACGCAAAAGGCTTCGTGGCCACCGGTGACTACGGCGAAGGCTATTCATCAGGTCTCGCGGATCTCGACGAAATGCTCGGCAGCGCTGTCATGTCGGAGATCTTTTACCGGCAGGGAATTCCGACAGAACGCTGCCTCGTGGTGATCGGTTTCCCCGACACGAGCGCTATCGGCGTCAGGACCGCGCCGAATCTCATCAGGCCCGCCCACATCTTTCGCTATCTCAAACAAGGACTACACGCAGAGCTCAAAGCATCAGTCGACTACTTCATCGATCGCGAAATCGAAAACGGTTTCTGGGAGATCCCTGCGGATGCACGTTACGACAAAGCACTCGACTATTTCGCCCGCTCCTACGCAAAACTTGCTGCCCTGCTCGAAGAGGAATACATATTCAACTGGCTCTCCTGGGACGGCGATAATATGCTCGCCAGCGGCGCCGTGCTCGACTACGGCTCCATTCGACAATTTGCCGCGAAACACGACAAGTATCGCTACAAGGACGTCGATCGCTACTCAGCTTCACTGGCGGAACAGCGTGGCTGGGCAAGAACGATCATCCAGGTCTTTGCGCAGACGATGGCATTCGTGAAGTCGGGTGTAAAAGAAAACCTGAACACCTTTAAGAACGCCGAGTGCTTGCGAGTGTTCGACGAAGCTTTCGCTAAAGAAAGAGAGCAGCGCATACTCTGGCGGATCGGTTTCACTCCTGAACAGATCGCGCACTTAATGAACAACGCGCAAAAGGAAATCAGCGACTTTGATCGAAGCTTGAGCTACTTCGAAGATCGCAAAGTCAGCAAAGGCGTAGAAAAAGTACCGGATGGTTTCACTCACAACCCCGTCTTTTTGATCCGCAATCTGCTGCGACTACTGCCCGCCTACTACGTCGCGCAATCGATCAGCCGCTTTGACGAGACGAGCGCCTACATGCCTGACGACATTTTCTGCCGTATCATGGCTGCGTCTTACGTCGGCAACAGCGACTTGAAGCTGATTACTTCCGCACGGGTGGAAGGTTTTCAGGAAGCTTATTTGCGACTGGTGGCTGCGCTGGGTGGTCCTTTCGATCCGGTGCTGAAGACGCTTCAGGAACGATCGGCAATCATCAACCACCGCCACCGCATAACGGGCGACGCCGTCACATGGATCATCGAAGAAGTGATCGCGATGAAAGGGAAGATCAAAATCGACGGTTTACAGGAAGCGATCGATGCGTTCATCGATTCGCAGGTCCTGATCCCCGGCAAGTGGCAACCAGTTCCACCTGAAAAACTCAAATCAAACACACTCAAGTCGCAGCTGCTGCAAAAAATTCAGCAGAACCTCGAAACGTACAAAGAGTCGATCTAAGAGCCATGATCAATTGGGATGACGTTCGCGCCAAGTTTCCCGTTACGTCGAATAGCGTATATCTCAACACCGCGGCGGCGGGTCCGCTCGCCGATTCAACCGCGAAAGCAGGCGCGCGCTATTACGAGCAGATGATGAACGACGGCGACGTTCATTGGGATAACTGGCTGGCGGAGATCGAGAAGGTGCGGGCGCGAGTTGCGGCTTTCATAAATGCAGAACCGGATGAAATTGGTTTCACGACCAATACGTCAAGTGGAATAAACCTGATCGTCGACGCGCTCGAGAAACATGGTGAAGTAATCTCCTGCGACCTCGAATTTCCCGTCACGACTATTCCGTGGATGCAGCGCCGAATTCCCGTTCACCTCGTGAAATCTGTCGATGGCGTAGTGCGGCCCGAGGATTTGCGCGCCGCAATGAACACGCGCACGGGAATTCTGTCGCTGAGTCACGTGCAGTTTTCAAACGGCTTTCGATCGGATCTCGAGGAGCTCGGGAGCATTAAAGGCCAGCATGCCCTCGTCGTGAATGCGAGCCAGGCTGCAGGAGCTTTCGATATCGATGTAAAGCGAATGAAGATCGATGCGTTGTGTACGACCGGTCACAAGTGGATGCTGTCGGGATACGGATCCGGTTTCGTCTACATCAGCAAAGAACTCCAGGCTGCTTCAGTGCAGCGAACGATCGGGTGGCTCAGCGTTCAGGATCCTTACGGAACGAGAAACGACGAAGTGCATCTGCGTCACGACGTCGCCGCGCGGGCTGAGCTCGGTTGTCCACACTTCGCGGGCATCTTCGCTTTGGGCGCCTCGATCGAGTTGATGCAATCTATCGGCATGGCAAACATCGAAGCACGCGCTCTCGAACTGAACCGCACGTTGACTGCGAGACTAGATGGGATCGGTTGGAAAGTCTTATCGCCTTTCGAGGATGAGAAGCATCGCTCCGCGGAGACGCTGGTAGCGGCAGAGAATCCGGCGCAGGTCGTCAATCAACTGGCATCACAAAAAATCTTCGTCACCGAAAAACCCCAGGGCTTTCGCGTCGCCACCGACTTCTTCAACAACGAAGAAGACATAGAAAGGCTTTGCCACGGATTACACGGATTACACTGATTGATCTGTGTTCATCTGTGTAATCTGTGGCTAACTTTCTTTGATTTTTTCGTACTGGATGTTGGAGTTGAATTCACAAAATTCTTATGCGCCAGTGACACGAACTTCTGCATGATCGGCGAGTCATAGCCGTTACTCAACTGCGCGATTCCCAGTTCCCAGTTGATCTCCGCGCCTTCAATCCACCAACGTATCAGCTTTCCTTTTTCAACTTCTTCCTTAACAGACTGTAACGGCACGATCCCGACACCCATGTCTTCTTCAACCATGCGCCTGATTGCCTGCTGGCGGCTGAGCTCCATCGCCACGCGCAGCGTCACTCCCGCTTGCGCAAAAAACTGATCGATCAACCGCCGCGTGTTTCCACCACGCTCACCAAGAATCAACCGCTCGCCCGCAAGCGTGTAAGCGTCGATAGTCTTTTGTTTCGCAAGTTTATGTCGCGGTGAGGCGATCGCCACCAGTTGGTCCTGGCTGAGTCGTTCGGTCTTGATGCCCCGCACGTCAACCGGAAGCGATACGAACGCGATATCCACCTCGCCCGCCAGAATCTGGTCCACCAGCACCTCGCTCGTGCCCGACGTGACCGCGATATCGGCAGCCGGATGTTGTTTGCGCAACTCCTTCAGAATCGCCGGCAGTTGTTCCGTCAGGACCATCGCCGAGGCGCTGCCAATCCTGAGCCGCCCTCGCTCGGCGCCGGCCAGTTCCGCGATTTCATCAAGCGCCGCGTCATGTTCGCGCAAAATGTGACGCGCGCGCCGTAAAAGCTGCTCGCCCGCTTCGGTGAGAATTACGTGACGTGGGGCACGCACAAAAACCTTCGCGCCAATCTCTGTTTCGAGCTGCCTGATCTGCATGCTAATGGCCGCCTGTGTGACGTGCACGCGCATGGCTCCGGCAGTAAACGTGCCTGATTCGGCGATGGCCACGAAGGCCCTGAGTTGTCGAATTTCCACGATTAGACTGACCTCGATATCAAGATGGATTATCGTAATAATAAAATCTTTTAGTTTCCATTATAAATCAGCGAACCCTAGAATAATCAATAATGTTAACGCAGAACTCGGTGGTAGGTGTCGACGGCGGCGGGACCAAGACCGAAGCCGCAATCATGGACGCCAATTATCGTGTGATTGGTGAAGGGCGTGCCGGACCTTCCAATCCGCTGCGAGTAGGAATTGCTGGAGCCGCCGCGGCCGTGCGCGAGGCGATCGATAGCGCCTGCGCCGCCGCGAAACTGCGGCGCAACGATCTGATAACAGCGCAGATAGGCTTGGCGGGCGCGCGCCGCCGAGAATTGCGCGAACGCATGCGCGAGACGCTCGCTCCGCTGGGGATCGGCGAGATCCAGGTCGTCACCGATGCCGATATTGCGTTGTACGGAGCGACTGACGGCGCGCCGGGACTGGTTGTCATTGCGGGGACGGGTTCGATCTGTTGTGGCATCAACGCGCGGCGCAAACGTTTCTGCGCAGGGGGCTGGGGACCGATTGCGGGGGACGAAGGTGGCGGCGCCTGGCTTGCACGACGCGCGCTGCGCGCCGTTGCATATGCATTCGACGGGCGTGGTCCAAAGACCGCTCTTACCGATTTAGCCTGCGCGTATTTTCATGTGACCAGCACGGACGACCTGACCACCGCCATCTATGCGCCCACCATAACCAATGAGCGTTTGGCGGGTTTTGGCAGAGACGTGGTTGACGCAGCGAAAACTAGAGACGAAGTGGCCCTGCAGATCGTTGCTGATGGTGGCACTGAACTCGGTCATGCCGCGGTGGCTGTGATTCGTCACTTGCAGATGGAGCGCGACCGTTTTCAGATCGCGTACGTTGGCGGTGTTTTCCGCGCGGCCGGTGACCTGATGCTTGACACTCTGCGCGCCGAAGTCAGAAAAGTTGCGCCGCGTGCGTTTTTTGAGCCACCTCACTTCGCTCCAGCCGAAGCGGCAGCTAGAATGGCGCGTGAACGTATCAACCACATCGCTCTCGCAGTTTAATAAATGACCGAGAACACTGCGCTTCCAATCACCGAACAAGATAATCCACGTTCAACGCATCTTAGTTCACAGTCGACCGCGGAGATCGTCGCGCTGATGAATGACGAGGACGCTACGGTTGCGGCGGCGGTGAAGAGTGTGCTCGGCGAGGTTGTTAAAGCAGTTGATGAAACGGTTGCGAGACTCGAAAAAGGTGGTCGACTTTTCTACACGGGCACTGGTACTTCCGGGCGTCTGGGAGTGCTCGATGCTTCTGAGTGTCCGCCGACCTTTGGTGTCTCGCCGGAGATGGTGCAGGGCGTGATTGCGGGAGGATACGACGCTTGCTATCGCGCGGTCGAAGCTTCGGAGGACGATGCTGACGCAGGTGGCGCTGATTTGGAGCAAAGAGGATTCGAAGCCAGTGATGTTTTGGTTGGGATCGCGGCTTCGGGGCGGACTCCTTATACTGTCGGCGCTGTTCGTTATGCGCGCTCGCTGGGAGCTTTCACTGTTGCACTGACGTGCGTGCCCGGTTCTCCTATTACTGAGGCAGCGGAGTTGAGCATCGTTCCGGTCGTTGGACCAGAAGTCGTTACGGGTTCGAGCCGGTTGAAGGCGGGCACCGCGCAAAAAATGGTGCTGAACATGATCTCGACGGCGACGATGGTGCGTCTCGGATATGTAAGCGGCAATCGCATGTCCAACCTGCAAGCGCGCAACATCAAACTGCGCGACCGTGCGGTGCGAATTGTGATGGCAGAGACCGGCCTTTCGCGTGAAGAAGCGATAGCGGCGTTGCAGGCAACGAATTGGAGTGTTGAAAGCGCAGTAAAGCGAAGATAGGTTTCACGCAAAGACGCAAAGGACGCAAAGTTTTATCAAATTCTTCTTTGCTGACTTTGCACCTTTGCGTGAAATTCTTCTGATTCAATGAAAGCTCTCGATCTCATCATCATCTTCGGCTACCTGATCGGGATCGTTCTGTTTGGCACCTGGTTTGGCCGTAAACAGAAGACCACCGCCGACTACTTCCTCGGCGATCGTTCAGTGCCGTGGTGGGCGGTGGCGTTTTCAATTGTCGCCACCGAAACCTCGACGATTACGTTCATCTCAATCCCAGGCGTTGCTTTTGCGCGTGGCGGAAACTTCGGTTTCCTGCAACTCGTTTTCGGCTACCTGCTTGGACGCATCGTCATCTCGCTGCTGTTCATTCCTTCTTATTTTCGCGGTGAGCTGCTGACGGTTTACCAGCTTCTCGACCAGCGCTTCGGCGGCAAGATCAAGATGGTCGCCGCGTCACTCTTCGTCGTGATGCGCAACATCGCCGACGGCATCCGACTGCTCCTCACCGCTATCGTCCTGGCCGCTGTTTACGCTGCATTTCAACCGAATGCGAATTCCGAAACGATAATCATCGGCTCGATCATTCTGATCGGCCTGGCCATGATCATCTTCACGTATTTCGGGGGCATGGAAGCTGTGATCTGGGTTGAGGTGGTCCAACTCGGTATCTACATCGCCGGAGCGATTGCGGCCGCAGTCGTGCTTATCTCCTCGATCGATGGCGGTCTCGCGACGGTAAGCTCGGCCGCAACACAGTTTGGCAAGTATTCCCTATTTGATTTTTCGTTTGACCTAAGCAAAACCTACACGTTCTGGTCGGGTTTGATCGGCGGCTGCTTCCTGACGATGAGTACGCACGGCACGGATCAATACCTCGTGCAGCGTTATCTCTGCACGGATAGCGCGCGCCGCGCGACCATCGCGCTGCTGACGAGCGGCGCTATCGTGCTGGTCCAGTTCATCGGGTTTCTGTTTATCGGAGTGCTACTGTTTGCGTTCTATCATCCGTTTACGGATCCGTCTTACGCAACAGCAGCATCGGCGGCGTTTCCGTTTACTGGGGGCGACCGCGTCTTTCCGGATTTCATCACCAAGTACATGCCGACCGGGCTCTCCGGTCTAGTGGTGGCGGCGATCTTTGCCGCGGCCATGTCATCTTCGCTCAACTCGATAGCGGCGACGGCGGTAAACGATCTTTACAAACCGTTTCGGCCCAACCGTAATGACAGGCACTATCTGAAAGTTTCGCACCTGCTGACGTTGATCTGGGGAGTCGTTCAAATCGGTGTGGCATTGGCGGTCCGCAATCAACCCGGATCCGCGCTGAGCAACGCGCTCTCGATAGCGTCACTGATCAACGGTCCGATTCTTGGTGTGTTTTTGGTGGGGACGTTTCTGCGCAGAGTCAGTCAGCCGCCGGCGTTGATCGGCATGTTGGTGAGTATCGGGTCGATGCTTTACGTGTTCCTGGCGACGAAGATTGCGTGGCCGTGGTACGTGTTTCTCGGGAGCATGATCACGTTTGTAGTTGCGTGGGCGGCAAGCTTTGGGTTCTCTGCGTCCTCTGCGCAATCTTTGCGATCTCTGCGTTGGAATGATGTTAATGCGGAGGACGCGGAGATTGCGCAGGGCACGCAGAGAAAAAGCCCTTGAGAGTGAGAATCTTCAGAATGCACAAGCTCAGTCGTTATTTTGCGGCAATCTTAATCCTGGTTCTGTGTGCCTTGCCGGTCACGCCGCAGGACGCCATGAAAGTGCGCCCATACAAGCGCGAGCCGTCGAGCAAAGCGTTGAAGTGGGCCAACGATGAGCTGCGCAGGATGTCGCTCGAAGAGAAGATTGGCCAACTCATCTCAGTCGGCGTCAATGCGACTTTTCTCAACCAGGACTCCGACGCTTATCGCGCGCTCAAACGTCAGATCGAAGTTAACAAAGTCGGCGGCATCATCCTCTTCCGTGGCTCGGTTTATGAATCTGTGATCCTCGTCAACCGCATGCAGCAGTTGGCCCGTTATCCTCTGCTCGTCTCAGCCGATCTCGAAGCGGGCGCGGGGATGCGTTTTGAAGACACTGTCAACTTTCCCTGGAACATGGCCGTCGGCGCGACTGGCAACCCGGAATACGCGCGCCGCCAGGGCGAGGCAACAGCACGCGAAGCACGCGCTCTCGGCGTGCAACAGATCTTCGCGCCCGTCGTCGATGTAAATAACAACGCCGCCAACCCGGTGATCAACGTGCGCTCGTATGGCGAAGACCCCGCCGATGTCGCTCGTTTCGCCGCGGCGTTTACTGAAGGCTCGCAGGCAGCAGGCGCAATCGCCACGGCGAAGCATTTTCCGGGACACGGCGACACCGCGGTCGATTCGCATCGCGGCTTGCCCGAGATCAACATCAACCGAGAGCGCTTGAAAACGATCGAGTTTGTTCCTTTCCAGGCGTCGGTGAATGCGGGCGTGGGCGCGGTGATGGTGGGCCATATCGCCTTGCCGCAGATCGATTCGACGGTAGTCAAACCGCTGCCGCAGAACCTGAGATCCACACCGACCGATACTGACGAAGACGGCGAGATCGTCGCAGAGGAAGGAACCATGCCCGCTACGTTGTCGCCGGTGATGGGCGCGATACTGCGAAACGATCTGAAGTTTCCGGGAATGATCGTGACAGATGCGTTGAGCATGAGTGGCCTCACGATCTATTTCACGCAGGAAGAGGCGGCCGTGCGCGCTCTCGAGGCCGGCGCCGACATGCTTTTGAAACCTACTGACGTGGACGCTTCGTTTCGAGGCGTGCTCAATGCGGTGAAGAGTAAACGCATCACGGAACAGCGCGTGGAAGAGTCGGCGCGCAAAATAATGGCCGCTAAATACGATCTGGGTCTCGTGGACCAGCGCATCACGCCCGTGGATACAATCGATCGTCTCGTGAGCAGCAAAGACGTGCGGGATTTGGCGACTGAGATTGCGGAACATGCCGTCACGCTCGTTCGCGATGAAGACAAACTGGTGCCGCTGGCGAATCTCAAGCCGGAGTCACGCGTTTTCAATCTTGCGGTGACGAACGGCGACGATCGCGCATGGATCGCGAGAGCGTTTGCTTCAAGACTCAGAACCGGCGGCTTGAAGATGGAGACGATCGTGCTTGATGAGCGTTCCACGGATAAGGAGGTTCAGAAAGCGATCGAGAAGGCGCAGGCGGCGGATGTCGTGGTGGCGTCGTTGTACGGCCGAGTGCGTTCGGGTCAGAAATTGAGTGTGGGCATCCCGGATACGGGTGCGCGCGCGTTGTCGGCGGCGATTGCGGCGAAGAAGCCGATCGTTGGGATCAGTTTTGGCAATCCTTATTTACTTCAGAGCTTTCCCGGGCTGCGCACTTATATCGTGGCGTATGGAGACATGCCGAGCTTGCAGCAGGCCGTTGCGCGCGCGTTGTTGGGTGAGATTGATGTAGTAGGAAAACTTCCGATCTCTTTGCCGGGGTTGTATCCGAGAGGGACGGGAATTCAGTTGAAGGCGGTGAAGTAGTTTCACGCAAAGGCGCAAAGGAACAAAAGGAAACCCTTGATTCGACTTTGCCTCTTTGCGCCTTTGCGTGAAAAAAGAATCAGACTCAATATGCGCTTAATCAGTTTAAAAATCTTCGTACTCATCTTGCTCGCGGCGCAGTCTGTAGTTGCTCAGCTGACACTCGTGCGGCCTGAAACCGTTTCGGTTTCGGCGGAGCGGTTGGCCCAAATGGATGCGGTCATTGAGGGCGAGATCGCGAATAAACGATTGCCGGGGGCGGTCGTACTTGTCGGTCGGAAGGGGCGTGTGGTTTGGCGCAAATCATATGGTTTGCGCGCACTCGAACCAGCACGCGAACCGATGACGCCCGATACGATCTTCGACGTCGCGAGTCTCACGAAAGTCGTCGCTACTGCTACCAGCATCATGATCCTTGTTGAGCGCGGCAAGCTGCGTCTCAGCGATCCGGTTTCACTCTACATTCCGGAATTGAAAGGTGAGGGAAGAGAACGAATCACGATCGAGCAACTGCTCACGCACGTCAGTGGCTACGCGCCCGACTTCGATCTGCGTGAGCGTTGGGCCGGCTACGACGAAGCAATCAAGAGACTAATTAAGGAACCGCTGCGCAATCCGCCCGGCACTCGCTTTACTTACAGCGACATCGGATTCATCGCACTCGGAGAGGTTGTCGCTCGCGTTGGTCAGATGCCGCTCGATCAGTTTGCACAGAAGAACATCTTTGAACCATTGCGCATGACCAGCACGGGCTTTCGCCCGAGTGCGGCACTGGAGTCGAGAATCGCGCCGACTGAAAAACGTCGCGGTCAAATGAGCTATCTCGGCGACACCGCAGCAAACGTTGGAACCGAGGGCGACGTGTGGTTGCGCGGCCAGGTCCACGATCCGACCTCGTATCGCATGAATGGAGTTGCCGGACATGCCGGGCTCTTTTCCAACGCGAACGATCTCGCGATCTACTGTCAAATGATTTTGAACGGTGGCTCGTACGGTGGCGTGCGCGTGCTCTCGCCTTTGACGGTGGCACAGATGACGCGCCCGCGAATCGTTTCGAGCGCCGGGAATACTCGCGGGCTCGGTTGGGACATTAACACCAGTTACTCGACCAATCGCGGTGAACTGTTTCCCCTCGGCTCGTTTGGCCATACCGGTTTCACCGGCACGTCGATCTGGATCGATCCGGCGAGCGAGATGTTTGTTGTGTTTCTGAGTAATCGCGTGCATCCGGACGGGAAGGGCGATGTTGGACCATTGCGCGGAAGAGTCGCCTCGATCGTCGCCGGTTCAGTGACTGATACGGCCGTGGTCGAACGTGCGCGCGAGCAGTCCGCGAATTATTACGCGGAGATCGTTAAGGGCCTGCGGCAGTTTGCTTTTCGCGACGAGGGATCCGGGAGCTCAGTAAAAGTGCTGACGGGCATCGACGTGCTCGAGCGCGACAACTTCAAGCCGCTTGCGGGCATGCGCATCGGGCTCGTGACGAATCACACCGGACGCAACCGCGAAGGACGCCAGACAATTGACGTGCTGAACAAAGCGCCGGGCGTCAAACTCGTCGCGCTGTTCTCGCCGGAGCATGGAATTCGCGGGGTCGCTGACGAAAATGTCTCCGACTCCAAAGACGAAGCGACAGGGCTTCCGATCTATTCGTTGTACGGCGAGACGCGCCGGCCCAGGCCCGAGCAGCTCAAGGATCTCGATGCCATCGTCTATGACATTCAGGACGTCGGCGCGCGCTTCTACACGTACATTTCCACGCTGGGTTACCTCCTCGAAGAAGCCGCGAAGGTGAAGCTTCCGGTGTTTGTTCTGGATCGTCCGAATCCGATCGGCGGCGTGGACGTCGAAGGGCCGATTGCCGACAGCGACAAACTGTCGTTCATCTCGTATCACACGATCCCGACGCGACACGGTCTCACAATCGGCGAGTTGGCCCAACTCTTCAACCGGCAACGAAATATTGGCGCTGATCTGCGCGTGATCAGGATGGAAGGCTGGCGGCGATCGATGTGGTTTGATGAAACGAATCTCACGTGGATCAATCCGTCGCCAAACATGCGCAGCCTGACTGAAGCTACGCTCTATCCCGGCGTGGGTTTACTCGAAACGACGAATGTCTCTGTCGGTCGCGGCACTGACACGCCGTTCGAGATTGTCGGCGCACCGTGGATACAGGGCGACAAGCTGGCGGAGTTTTTGAATCAACGCGGGTTACCGGGTGTGCGATTCGTGCCGCTTCGTTTCACGCCGAATGCTTCCGTCTTCAAGGATGAGCAGTGTGGAGGCGTAAACATCATAGTTATCGATCGGGCTGCGTTTCGTCCGTTGCTCACAGGGATTGAAATGGCACTCGCGCTGCGGAAGCTGTATCCAAACGACTGGAAGGTGGATAGCTATCTGCGCCTGCTGGTAAATACCGATACGCTCGAACGTGTGAAGCGCGGTGAGAGCGCACAGGAAATTGTTGCTACGTGGAATAATGGCTTACAGGAATTCCGGCGCGCCAGATCAGAGATCTTGCTTTATTGAGCCGCGGATGAACGCAGATGAACGCGGATCCATTTTCTGACGGAGTTGATCAGGAAAAATTCTTTTGCGTTCTGGAATTCTTCAACGGTGATCACACGCTCTTTGATCTTTCCTTCCGCTAACAACTGCTCGCGGAACGTCCCGGGTAGCAAGCCAGAATTAATCGGTGGCGTGTAGAGCTGCCCGTCGATTGAAACCACAAGATTAGCAAGCCTCGACTCCGTCACTTCACCTCTCTCATTCCAAAAGATCACATCCTCCGACTGATAATCTCTCAACGTCGTCTTGTGATATAGAAATCGATCCGAAGAGTCGACGGGCGACGACGCTAGTCCAATGTGCCTAACCAAATCCGCGTTTTCAATCCGCGAAATCTGCGTCTGGATTTGTCCGTCCTTCCAAAGCACCAATCGGACCTTAAATGCGCCAGTAGCTATTCGAGGGAGCGCCTTGTTGATCTCTTCCTCCGGAAACCTAAACCCGAAATACTCCGCCGACCCCCTTAGCCGTTCCAGATGGCGTGCCAACAGAAAATATTCCCCATCTTCCAACAGCATCGATTCAATCAACTGAAACTCCACCGGCGACGTGTGCAAGAATCGACTCTTCACCAAACACTCTTCGTATTCACGCTCGGCAGTCGAATCGATCGTCACGCCACCACCAACACCAAACGTCGCCTGGTTCGACTCTGTATCAACAACAACCGTCCGAATCGCGACGTTAAAGACGCAATCGCCACCCGGCTCCAACAACCCGATTGTTCCGGTGTACGGCCCGCGTGGGAACCGCTCGAGCTCGCGAATGATCTCCATCGTGCGAATCTTCGGCGCGCCTGTTATTGAACCGCACGGAAACAACGCGCTCATCAATTCCACGAGATTTACACCGTCTTTCAACGTCGACTCGACAGTCGACGTCATCTGCCAAACAGTCTCGAACCGCTCGATATCAAACAACGAAGAAACGCGCACACTCCCCGGCACCGAAACCTTGCCCAGATCATTTCGCAGCAGATCGACAATCATGACGTTCTCAGCGCGGTCCTTCGCGGATTGCTGCAACCATTCCGCAAGCTCCCGATCCTCCGCCGGCCAACGCCCGCGATGAATCGTGCCTTTCATCGGTCTGGTAATCACCCGATCGCCGCGCCGCTCAAAAAATAGCTCGGGCGAAACGCAGAGCACTTTGAATCGATCCAGATCCAAAAACGCGGAATACTGCGCGCCCTGCGCAAGGCACAGGCTGCGATACCACGCGTAAGTGTCTCCTTTAAATATTGACGTGAGCGGGAACGAGTAATTGACCTGGTAAGTGTCGCCGGCGGCGATCAGTTCTCTGATTCGCATGACGGCTGCATCGTATTCATCTCGACTCACGCGAGGCGCCCACGAATTCGAATCGATCGTTGCACCCTGTGTGGAAATATCTGATGCTTCCGTAAACGCGCCTGCCCACGCGAGGGGAAAATCAGAACCTTGATGCACAGCCAACACCGGATCGAACGCAGGCGCTGCTTCGTAACTCAGCATCACCGCCACCCACGCCCCCGCCTTCGATTCTCTTTCAGCAAACTCTAAAACGCGAATCACTTCATCGATACGCGTCGCGGTGATCTCAGCACCAGGCGCGTCAAACCCGAGTGAGCCAAACACAAATCTTGCCATCGCGCAGGAGTCTAGCAAATGACCAACCACCAGGACACAAAGTCATGAAATTCACTATCAGCGACGCTTATCAAAAGGATAAAAATCTTTAGCTACCATTATTCCGCGAATTATTTATAATCCGTGCGAAATTTCGTAGCTCAACCCTTCTTCAAACCGAGGACAATATGAGGAAATCTATTATTGCGTTTTTGCTGTTGACGTTTGGTTTCGTTGCAATGGCAAGCGGCCAGGGAACAACCTCCCGAGTAACGGGAACGGTCCAGGATGCCAACGGCGCTTCGGTCCCCGGCGCCAGGGTGACGCTGACTAATGAAGCTACCAGCGTTTCATTCACGACTGACACGAGCGAGAGCGGCGCCTATGCTTTCGACCTCGTACAGGTCGGCAAGTACACGATCACCATCGAGAAGCAGGGGTTCAAAAAGTTCATCAGCACCGGAAACCAGGTCAACGTCAATGTGCCCGCCACCATTAACGCCACGCTCGAAGCAGGAGGTCTGACCGAATCGGTGACGGTGCAGGCCGGCGTCGAACAAGTGCAAACGAGCACTTCGGGAAACATTGGCAGCACCATCGATCAGTACACGCTGGAGAGCTTGCCAATCGTCGGCACGCGTGGCCGCAATCCGCTCGACTTGCTCAATTTCCAACCGGGCGTGGTGTTTGGCGGCAACACCGGCGGCGCAGTTAACGTTAACGGCTCGCGCGATCGCGCTTTCAATTTCACGCTCGACGGAATCGACATCAACGAATCAACCGCCGGTGGCTCAAACTTCACGCCGCTGCGCCCGAATCCTGATTCAGTCGCGGAGTTCCAGGTGGTGACGAGCAACTTCACCGCGGAGCTCGGTCGCAGCAGTGGCGCTCAAGTCACGCTCGTCACGCGCTCCGGCTCAAACGATTTTCACGGCAGCCTGTTTGAGTATTATCGAACGCCGGCACTGGATGCCAAAAGTTATCCAACTACAATCGCCGGTCTGCCCAAGGATCAATTTGTTCAGCACATCTTCGGCGGCAGTCTTGGTGGCCCACTCTACAATCCGGGTTTTGGCGAGGGCACGAAGGGCGGCTGGTTAAAAGACAAAGCGTTCTTTTTTGTGAACCTGCAACTACTGCGCGCGTACGACACCGCACTCGTGACGCGAACGGTTTACACGCAGGCAGCGAGACAAGGTTTGTACCGCTACGTTGTTGGCCGCGCAAATTCTCCCGCAGGCACTTCGACCGCGGCGGTCAATCCCAGCGGAGGCGCGCTCCTTCCGGCTTGTATCGGCACGCCGCCAACAAATTCACCTTGCATCGCTTCCTACAACATCGCGAACAATCCGACCGGAATCGGTCTCGATCCCACCCTGTCGGGATTCATCAACAACATGCCATTGCCAAACAACTTCACCACCGGCGATGGACTGAACACAGCGGGTTTCAATTTCCCGTCGCCGCAACATGAGAAGCAGTGGGACTTCGTTAGCAAGTTTGACTTCAACCTGCGCGACAATAGCCTCGTCTATGTTCGCTACGCGCAGGGAAGCCAGAGCACGTTTGGCGATTCGGCAAACGGTGGACGTCCTATATTTCCTGACGCACCAAATTTCGTAGACACCGCGCGCACTCCGAAGAACCTCGCCGTTAACTGGCGCTGGTCGCCGACTCCGACTGTGACTAATGAAGCTATCTTCGGTCTCAGCAAATTCTTCTTCAGCTTTGCAACACCTTTTCCCGATCCGAACCTGCCTTTTGTGTTCCTAAATCCGTCAACACCAAACACTAATTTCACTTATAACGCGCGCGGTGTCAGGACTCTGCAGTTCATCGACAACCTGACCTCGATTCGCGGATCGCACACTCTGAAGGGTGGAATCAACTTCCGATTCAATCGACATCGTGACGACCGTTCGAACGTCGCTGGTTCAGCGATCGAGCCAGTGGTAAGTTTCAGTAACGCCGCGGGACTCTACACCGCATTCAATCTTCCTGCTTCGGGTAGCACAAGCATTAACGCCAACGACTTGACGCGATTGCGCAGCACTATCGCCGACCTGCTGGGAAAGATCGGAAGTGTGTCGCAGGCTTTTGTCTCTGATCCGAACGGGAATTCGTTCCTTCCGCCCGGCAGCCGTTGGTTGAACGAAGTGGACTACACCGAGCTCGATTTTTATTTCCAGGACAACTGGCGTCTTAGATCGAATCTCGTTTTGGATCTCGGTTTGCGCTGGGAACCAAAATTGACTCCATCCGTCGCGAACGGGCGACCCATCCTGGTTCCGAATCAACCCATCAAACTCGGCGCCCAACCGTCTAATTCGGTGAGATGGGTCGAAGGCGAACTGTTCGGCAGCGACTTAAGCAAGATCATGCCTTCAGTCGGTTTTGCATGGGATCCATTCAAGACCGGCAAGACGTCTATTCGCGGTAACTACCGGATGGCTTCTGACAGAATGGCGACGTTCCTGTTTGGCTCTTTCATTTTCCAGAGCACGCCCGGTAACGCCGTTGGTCCAACCAACTCGACTTTCGGTACCGGCGGCGGTCTCTATAGAGACATTGCACCGGTGATTGCGGGTCTAGTGCCTACTTCAACTCCTGATTCGTTGCGCCAACCAGTAGCGTTCAGTACGGCTTCGACGAGCGTGATCGATCCGGATTTGCAATACCCGCAAGTTCACGAATGGTCTTTAAGCGTTCAGCGAGAGATCGGACACAACGTTGTCGAAGTGAATTACATTGGAAAGCACGCGGTCCATCTGCTCGGTGGTTACAACATAAACCAGGCAAATATATTTGCGTCC
>DATENQ010000058.1:0-17833 GCA_035275005.1 Pyrinomonadaceae bacterium
CCGCTGCCACTTATGTGTGGTCCAAATGGGCAGGGGATCACACAGCCGCGCAAATTATTGAGCGGTGGCGCTGCCTTCGCCGCCCGAAGCCGGAGTTGATGGAGTCAAGTTTCACGATCGGCTCTCGATCTTAAGAAGGTATGTCACAGCGGGCGGCGAAGCCGCAGCGAGGTGTTCGAAATCTGTTAAAACTCGGAGTATCCGCCGATTGCGGTGAAGCCGGCCCAGTAGTATGGCTGGTGGTATTTTTCGCGGGTCATTATTTCCTGTTGAGCGCGGGTTAGGGCCTCGGTGGTGGAGAGGTGCCCAACCGTGCGAAAGTGGTGAAATAGGATCATCAACTCGGATGTCGCGTCTGAATCAACGGGCCACAGACTTGCCACCACCACCGGAACTCCAGCCACCAGGAACGATCGCGCGAAGCCGATCGGACCTTCCCCACGAAACTGCTGTTCGATTCCAGTCTGGCAAGCTGAAAGAACCACTAACCTGATCCGCGCAAGATCCATTTGATAAATGTCGCGCGAGCTCAAGCCGGAAGATTCAGCGAGCAACACCTTCGACGAAGGTGGCCATCTCGGATCAATCAAGTAGTGCGCTGCAAAATGTGCGACCTCGACTCGCGGCAACTCCTCAACAACTGACTTCTGCGTGGCCTGTGCTCTGATTAAAAGCCGCCGTGATGGATAGCTCGGCGCGATGCCTTCCACCTCTCGCTCAGCGCCCGCGAGGTTCGGAAGATTCGGATTTGCCACACGATCAAATGTCGGATTTCCAACCGCGAGCAGCCGCTCTTCCCGGACTGAAGGCCGCCCGCGTGCCTTGTCGGTAGACTCGATAAAGATCGTCGCGCTTGGGGACGTCATCACGCGATAGTCCTGCACCAGATAACGTCCCGAGCTCGTCGAGATTAAAGCTCCGAACGGCAGGAAATGCAGCTTCTTGTCGGGAATGAAGCAGATCAACTTGTTAGGATCCAACTGGCTTCGAATCGGGTCGATCAACAGATCGTGGAGACGCTTCAAACTATCCGCCGCACCTTGCTCGTCTCGCTGTCTAATCTGTGTGAGCGCAATGTTAACTCTCTCCGTAAGTTTGGAAGATTCCACTTCGACAAAGCTCGAGAAAAAACCGGATCGAGTGATACACCAAACCAGCAATCTGTTTTCCAGCACGACGTACTGAACAATTTGAACCTGTTCGGGAAGCCGTTGCTGAATCTCAGCTACGGTTAAGGGCGATGCGTCTTTATGCAGAATCAGTTCTTGCAGGGTACGAGCCCGGGAGTCTTCTGAGTAATCAAAGGCACGTCGCTGGTCACCTAATCGGAAGTAAGTGAAGTCGATGGCAAGATCGTAGGTTTCCTGCTCCCTGTCAAAGAAGTAATTCTTCTGTCGCTCCTCGAAGATCTGTTGGCGATATTTCTCAAACAGGTCCAGGACGATCGGCAGTTCCTGCGCGGCGAGCGCATCATTGTTCTGAGCCAGGTAGGAAAGAAACTTGCCTTTGTGAGCGGCGTAATTGTAGTGGGCGAATTTGTTGAGCGATTCATACAACTGCGAACTCTCTTCATACGCGGCGAGCGCACGCGTCTGATCTCCGGAAAGGCGATACAGATCGCCAAGCCGGAGTGAAGCATTCGCCATCATGTTTTGTCCGTCTGCTCCGAGACGGCTGCCTTCCTCATACGCACGATGAACATTCTCGAATGCCAGATCGAATTCACGCAGAGCTCCATAAGTCACACCGATATATTGATAGGAGCGAGAGACGTAGAGGGGGCGATCCAAAGGCAACGCAAGTTGCAATGCCTCGTTCTGATAATCGAGTGCGGCTCGATGGAGTTGTAGCGCGCTGAGATTTAGCGCGACAGCGGTGTAAATACCCCATAGCTGCATTGGCGACGCGTCCACCTCCTGGGCGACGGTCCTTGCGCGCTCCAGAAACGACATTGAGATCTCATTGTCATTTAAAAAAGAATGCAGGGTGGCTAATTGGATGGTGTTGTCCAACGTACCGTTCAGGTCTTTCAACTCCTGGAAGATCCGCAAGGCGCGATTGCCGTCGCTGATTGCTTCGGAATAATTATTAAGATTGGACTGGATATGAGCGCGGCGCATGAAAGCCTGTGCCATTAGCCATTTGTAACGCTTCTCTTCGCAGGTGGGGACGAGGCCTGCAACTATTTCTCCGGCTTTCGCGAGATCCGGTTTGAGTGCGGCTACGTTGGCTATCGCGGCGGCGACGGCAAGTGATTCAGGGTGATCGCCAACTTTGTCGAATGTGCTGCGCGCATTTGCAAATGATTCCGTCGCTTCGTCGTACTTGTTTTTGCGAAACAACTCGTACCCGTCAGCGACTTGCTGCCGGGCTTGTAGCAGGAGCGCCTGTCTTTGCGGTGTGGCGGTGGTGTAGATCCGCGCGAGATCGGAAGTGTAGTTATCTTCAGCGTTACGAGTTTCGAGTTGGCCCAGGTACTCAAGAGCGTTTCGATTTTCAGACTGCTTATTAGTAAGAAGGCCGTCCAGCAGGTCTTTAGTTAGAGAATTCCCACCTGGCGCGTAGTTGCGTCTGTAAATCTCCCACGCAGTTGTGTCATCGCGGGCGCGGTAGGCGGCCATGAAGGTTTCGAACCGGTTACCACCGTTTTGCGATCCGCGACTCTTTCTATCTTCGAGGAGCTTGAGGTTTTGTCGAGCCTCGACGGCCCATTGAGAACTGGAATCCTTTTCGAGATACGTGCGCCAGTCAGCTTCAGCTTCCTGGTACAGACCCTGGTGCTGATGGACCAGGCCACGATTAAAAAGAGCTTCGAGAAGATTGGGATCGATTTCAAGTGACTGTTTCAAATATTCAAGGCTACGACCAAGATCAACGAGTCCTTTGCCTGGCTCCGCTCCAGCGTCTAATTCCAGCCGGCCTTTCTCCAAATATGCCGCGCCCAGATCGGCGTAGATCTGTGCGTTCTTAGTGTCAGCTTTTGCTGCCTTCTCAAGATATTCGATTGCTTTGTCGTGCTCTTTTTGTAAAAGATGGAGTTTGCCAAGGGCATGAGCTGAATCGGCGTCGGCCTGTTCTTTTTCAGCGTCAAACAGAAGCCCTCGTGCGCGGCGCAGCTCGAGATCGTTCACTTGTTGAGGCTCGCCCGAACGCGTAATCACAAACGGTGCATAATCAAGCGTCGAGACTCGCGCTTCAACCGGGCGCTCCAGGCGGTAGGCTTCGTTGAGTGCCACCAGACCTTTCTGCACATCGGATTTATAGATAAATAGGCGCCAACCAATTAACCCCAGAACACCAATAACTAAAAGGATCAGAGCCACTGACACAGGTTGTAATTGTGAAAGGCCTTGTAACGGAGGTAACAACCATTTCCTCAATCGCTCGAATATGCTGAGCTCTTGGGGAGACGGCGCAGGGATTCTGTCGAGATAACGTTTAAATGCCTGAGCCGATATTAGTTTGCTGTGCCGTTCGGGAGTTGTGAGAAAGTCTTGTTCAAATTTTAGACGTTCATCCCTGGACAGTTCCTCGGCGAGGTATTCGTCGATGAGGTCGTCTTCCGCAATGTCCAGTTCCGCCGAAAAGCTATCGTCACTAAGTAAGCGCAGTTCGATTTCTTGCTGTTCAGCGACGGAGAGTTGTTGCAGCAGATAACGTTTAACAGAATTTTGCTCGTGGTGTTGCCGCGCCATAGCTTCACTCTGTGGATACTAGCTAACTGTAATGAGCGTTTATAGCCGCCTGTTTCGTGGCTTAACTCTGGCTAAGGCACGTTACCAGGCATTGATGCACTTCCTTCCTTAGTTTATAGGCGCGAATCCGCAAGGCGTTGGCAGTGAGCACTAATTCGACCGCCAGTTGCTTGCGGCGATTGATTCTGGCCCGTTTTTCTCCATGAAAATAGTGCACGAGCAGATCTCGGTCAGATTCAGGTAATTTGCCCAGGCACTCCGTCAAGCACCGATCTTCTCTTTCGAGCTCTTCAGTTGAACGACGCTGAGGCTCCTTGAAGTTGAGTCTCTTTTGCTCTTCCCGAACGTATTCCTGATGAACAAACTCCACGAAACCGAGACAACAGCGGAGTGGATCGCTGTAGGTCGTCCTAACCTTGTCAATTCTTACTGCGACACGATTTATAACTTCATCGGCCAGAGATTCAGCGTCAACACAGCCGCGTGAGGCGAATACTTTGATCAAGCGGGAGTGGACGAGATTAAACATGCGCCCGGCTTCCTCTGGGTCGGAATCAAGCCAGGCAAGCAGCTTTTCAAACTCTTCAGGTGTCGGACTGCGCTCTCTCTTCATCGGGAACGTAACGAGTGGCCCAAAATGCGATCCGAAACCGTAACTACATCCGCCCTCGGTTCGCACTGAGCTGCAGCCGGAAAATGAGGATCGAAAAGTGAGAATCTGGAAAGTTCCAAAGCTGAGCCCCGAGGTATTTAGGCAACCCTTGTAAAAGTAATTTGCCCACTTAAACCCAGCAGATCGCCGCTAAATTGAAGCAAGGAAAAATCGAAGCGAGAAACAGACGAAGATTAGACGCCTCATAAGGGTCTGTCAATAAAAATACCGCCAGTTAACGGAAATGTTTGAGCTAACAGAGTCATTCAAAGTGGAACGAGGAGATTTAGTTAGAAGGAGTGAATTCAATGTCATTTAGTACAACCACCAATGCACCAGCAACGAATGCAAAGGTGACGGTTAAATTTGCTGGACTAATGTTGCTCAAACCGAATGAGAACAACGGCTGTGACATTGGCATCCACCGGTTAAGCGAAACCCATGCACTTCAGGTAATACTCGTCGTTAGTAAACCTGACCGGCCACCAAGTTTGGTTCGCCTGGTAACAGGCGCACTGACAGAGCCATTTGCCATCAAGGTTGACCAGGATCCAAGTCCTGGGGTCAAGGCATTCACACGCGGTCCTGAACCGTTCGACCGTAGTAGTGCGCGTAATAACGAGCTCGACTTTCGTTGGGCGATCAACATGCAACAGTTGCATCAAGGCGTTGATTTCGACGGCGGTGCTCGTCCGGTCGCGACGTTAAATGCGGGGACTCTTTATACGTCCAACCTAACGCTGACCG
Source organism: Pyrinomonadaceae bacterium (assembly GCA_035275005.1). Lineage (GTDB taxonomy): Bacteria > Acidobacteriota > Blastocatellia > Pyrinomonadales > Pyrinomonadaceae > PSRF01. Next base: position 5,095 of record DATENQ010000058.1, read on the forward strand.
AGTTGACCCCGGAATTGGTAAATGAGTCAAAAAGAACTCCCTTACCCCGGTTCTCAGCCGATCTGGCCGCTGCAATCGACCTGCCGAATGGGGGCACAGTGGAGCTTTCCTGGAGCGTCGAGGAAGGGGAACGACTAACTCTTAGCCTGCCGAGACGGAGCGATCCGGCGCGCACCACGTACACGGTTACGTTGCTGAACGATCCGCCTGTCGTCAATGCACTTTCTCATGACGAACTGAGTCAGTACTACCAGGTGCTGGAAATTGCGGGCCAACGGATACCAGCCGAGAATCAATACCATATTGCCTACCGTGGGGAGCCAAACACTGATGAGATTCCCTGCATGCCGGTGATTCTCAATCCCCCAAGAAACTAATTCCCGGCATCAGCAAACACGAAGAGCACAAACATTATTCGTTTGTGCTCTTTGTGTCTTTCCTTAACGCCATTGCCGCCAAAACCACACCAACTGCTTCCGTTATCAATAGCAGCAGGGCAGTAACGCGAAACATCCCGCGTGCGTCTCCTGGAGGCAGATGAGCGACGTGATCGTTAGAGACGACGATGTAGTGATAGCAGGCTCCAAAGATGAGAGAGCCGAGCATCGAGACAAGTAAGAGCCACAGACCGGCCCTGGCGTATCGCGTCCACGACAAGGCGAGTCCGATCAGCGGGGCCAGCAGGATGACGGTAATGACGTAGAGTTGTTGCCAACTGGTCAGCCCAACACCCAATCCTGTGTGAGCTCGGCCATGGAGCAGATTAACAATCAGGTGAGCTATTACAGTTATCGTCAGCATTTACGAAGCCTTTCGGTAGACCAGCATCACATGCGAGGAGCTGAGAATCAGGCCGCAGATGAACGCGGATGAACACGGATCAGATCTGTGTTCATCCGCGTTCATCTGTGGCTAATAACTTTTCCAGTGCGGCGAAATCGATGGGTTTGACGATGTGGGCGTCGAAGCCGGCTTCGCGGGTGCGGCGTTTGTCGTCTTCCTGCCCCCAACCGGTTAGGGCGACCAAAAGGATTTGGCGGCCCCAGGGTTGTTCGCGAATTGAGCGGGCTGCTTCGTAGCCGTTTAGCTTGGGCATTCCGAGATCCAGAAACGCTACGTCAGGTAGAAACTCTTTTGCGCGCTCGATTGCTTCCGCTCCGTCGTGCGCCATTGCCACGTCGTGTCCCGAAAGCTCGAGCATCATCGCCATGCTTTCCGCTGAGTCGATGTTATCGTCCACCACCAGAATGCGCCGACGTATGTCTGACACAGCAGGTGTGATCCCACCCTCAACCTCAGACGTTTGCTCTGCTTTGGCCAGTACCGGCAAGCGAACGATGAACTCACTACCTTTGCCGGCTCCGTCACTGTGAGCTTCAACAGTGCCGCCGTGCATCTCAATCAAGCGCCGCACTAAAGTCAGACCAACACCAAGTCCGCCCTGCGGATGCGGCTCCGACGAATCCAACTGCACAAACATGTCAAAAATCTGCGAGAGCTTCTCAGGCTCAATACCGATGCCTGTATCACTTACCCTGAGCATCAACTCCCCGAGCTGAGTGGTCGCGGTCAACGAAATGCGACCGCCGGGACGACTATATCTCGCCGCGTTGTTAAGCAGATTCGAAACCACCTGGGCCAACCGCACCGGATCCGCATCCAGTAGAACCGTTTGCGACGGTAATTCAAGGAACAATTCATTGTGCGACGCTTCAATAACGGGGCGACTTGTATCGACAGCGCTACGCACCACCACTGCAAGATCCACCAGCTCTTTCCGTAATTCGAGTTTGTTCCTACTGATGCGCGCGACGTCGAGCAAGTCATCAACCAGGCGCACCATCTGATCGATTTGGCGCTGCATGATAGTTGTCGCGTGGTCCAGCCGGGCCTGATCGTTATTGGACAGCCGGATCAACTGTAGTCCATTACGGATCGGCGCGAGCGGATTCCGCAGCTCATGCGCGAGCGTGGCGATAAACTCGTCTTTCCTCCGATCCTGCTCGCGTAGTTGATCGATCAAATGGCGGCGAATCTCGATGGTTTTAATGTGAGTGTCGACTGTAGCCAGCAATTCCCGAGCGCTGAACGGTTTCACAAGGTAATCATCCGCCGACGCCTTGAGAGCTTCGATTCGCGATTCTTCTCCGGCCCTGGCCGACAAAAGAATGACCGGTATCTCTCGTGTCCGTTCGTCCGCGCGGATGCGATGTAGAAACTCAAAGCCATCCATCACCGGCATCATCACGTCTGATAAAACCAAATCCGGCAGCTTTTTCTCGACCGCGTCCCATGCCGCCTGGCCGTCGCCAACAGAAATCACTTCGTAACGATCGGCCAGCAATCGCGAAACGTAGTCGCGCATGTCGGCGTTATCGTCGGCGAGCACGATCAGAGGCCGTTTGGTTTTCGGGCTTCCATCAAGTTCGACGTCTGAATAAGGATGCGCACTGGCAGCCGGCAGCCAACGCAGTGCCTCGCTTACGAAGGCTGCGGCGCCAAATGCGGTCGAGGTAAGAGTTCGCCGGGCATTGATTCGCTCCTGGGGTAAGTGAGCTTTTCCTTTTGGCAGAGTAACTGTAAACACACTGCCTTCGTCGACGATGCTTTCGACATTAACCGAACCGCCGTGAAGTTTGACTAGCTCGCGCACTAACGCCAGACCAATGCCCGATCCTTCCTGAGTGCGACCGCGCGAAACTTCGACACGATGAAAACGCTCAAACACTTTCGGCAATTCGTCAGCCGGAATACCAAGGCCCGTATCGTGCACGGAGAGTTCCGCCTGCTCACCTGATTCACACAAGCGCACCTCGATCCGTCCTGACAAGGTGAACTTGAATGCATTTGAGATCAGATTGAGAACAATCTTCTCCCACATGTCCGGATCGACGTAGATGGATTCACTGAGTGGAGGACAAGCGACGACCAAATCAATTCCCGCCCTGTCGCATGCCGATCTGAAATTGCTCGCAAGCTCTGCGGTGAGACTCGAAAGATCCGTCGGTTCATAAGAAGCCTGGATGCGACCGGCCTCGATGCGCGAGAAATCAAGCAACGTGTTAACGAGTTTCTGTAACCGCAAGCCATTACGATGCGCAATCTCCAGACGATCGCGTTGCGACGCCGAAAGAGAATCTGTCTCAGCGAGAATGTCCGCCACTGGACCAAGCATGAGGGTCAGTGGCGTGCGAAATTCATGGCTCACGTTGGAGAAGAAAGTAGTTTTAGCGCGGTCGAGCTCCGCGAGCGCTTCCGCGCGGCGGCGTTCTGCTTCGTATGCGCGCGCGTTCGCGACTGTCGTCGAGATCTGAGTTGTCAGGAGATCGAAGAAGGCGCGGTACTGATCGTCAAGCGGACGCCGAGGTGAGACTCCAGCGACCAGGAATCCTGTCGCGCGCTCCTGGCCCGACGCGCGAATCGCCATGACTCTCGCGGTGTGTGTCGCTTCAGGCCAAACACCGCCGGACAACTCGCCATAACGTTGGATAACGTCCGTGAGCTCCACCGTGCGGTTTGATTGCATGACGGCAGGGAATGGCCATTCTTTCGAGTCAGCCAGATCAACGCTGACTGGTGCGGCCACAGTTCCAGGTTCAAGACCGGATGCGCCCATCAGCTGTGCGCGTTTGCCGGATGCGTCCAGTAGATAGACGAGCGCGAAAGGAATATCGTGCTGATTACCCGAAAGAATTTCAGTCGCCGTGCGGCATGCATCTCCCACTGATTTGGTTTCGGCTGCCGCAGACAAGGAAAGATCGCCGAGGGTTCGAAGTCTGCGATCGCTGATAACTCGTGCAGTCGTCTCGCTGACAATGCAGAACAGACCGGCAACAGAACCGGTTTCATCACGAATCGGATCGTAGGAGATGTCAAAGAAAGTCTCTTCGGGAAACCCGAACCGCTCCATGTAAAAAGGATGGTCGCCGCCCCAGAAGGCTTCACCGGTTCGCAGTACACCCTCAAACAGGTCCCGCAGACCTGATTCCCAGAGTTCGCTCCAAACTTCTCTCCCCGGAAGCCCCAACGCGTGCGGATGTTTCTTTCCGAGCACGGGCCGGTACGCATCGTTGTAAAGGGTTATCAGATCCGGACCCCAGAACATCGCGATCTGCGCTTTTGACGGCAGTAGGATACTGACCGCGCTGCGCAGACTTTGCGGCCAGGATTGTATGGGGCCGAGCGGAGTGTTGGACCAATCAGTGCCGCGGATGAGTTTTCCCATCTCGCCGCCACCCGCGATCCAGTCGTAGGCTTGTGACGTCATGTTACCAAGGGGGGTGGGGGTGGGTGGATTTTACAATAAATCAGCCGCAGATGAACGCGGACAAACGCAGATCTGTGTTCATCTGTGCTTACTTTTTACGCGACTCCTCGCCGGGATGATAGAAGGATTCGAGATTGGCGCGGATTTCGTCGAGGGTAAGCCAGGCTGGTTTGAATTCGCCGCGGGTATAGAGGGGGGATTGGTCCATGAAATGGGGGCTCTTCGGATTTCCGCTGGCGCCGAACGTGTGGACCGAGAGCGCGCGAACCCTCGGTCCAAACTCGACGACGCTGATATATGTGCCGCCGGCAACGCCGTAACGTCGTTTTTGTCCTCGCTCAGGCGCGGCGTAAAACGTGAAGACGGCACCATCGTTTCCATTCACGCCGCTAACAGCGAGACTCGGGCGTGAGTCCTGAAAATCTTCGTCCTTGCTTTCGTCGATACGTTGCAGACGCGAGATTTCGCCCCACGTAACTTTCCACGTCCCGAAGTCACGCTGAAGCTCCTTAATAACCTCGTTGAGTGCCGTCAACTGATCTTCTTTTTCGTCTCGCGACACGCGGTCATGCCAGAGACTGAAGACTGTCATAGCGATGGAGTCGTTTGCGCTGCGATGATTCCAGCGAACGAGCTCGTCGTAGACTTCGCGTGACTGCGGATCTTCGCGTTGTTTTAGTGCCGCAATCAGTCCAGGCAAACGTTTGTCCGCATTCATCACGCGCGTGTCAAACGCCAACCGCTTCCATTCATCAAACGTGAATGTCGATTTACTCGAAAGAATCTCTCGCGAGATCGCGCCACGAGGATTGTCGCCTTCCTGGACCATGTACTTCGGGAATTGTTTCGGATCCGGATTGCCTTCACTCGTTAACAGAAAAGGAGTGGTATTGCAGTTCTGCATCCAACCGGTTTTCGGATTTGTGAGTTGCGGCAGCTCGTCGATGGTGTGATAACCCTGCCATTCAGTCGCGGGATCGCTCCCGTCAACCGGCTTGGTCCAGTCGAAACGCGGATCGCGCTTCGGCACGGCGCCGTTGTAGAGATACCACGTGTTTCCCTGGCGGTCGGCATACATCACGTTGCCGAAGAGCATGTTGAGCGGCGTAATCGCGCGCTTCAGCGCCGCGAGCGAGGTGGCGCGCGTCATGTCGTACCATTCGCGCAGCCAGCCGTCGGATTCAAACTTTGCCATGCGCAGCGCGAGCGGCTTGCCATCGCGCTCCGCGACGATCGGGCCATGATGTGTTTTGCGCATCGTGAACTTGCGCGTCTCGATACCGGTCGCCGTCTTAACCCGGATCTCTTCGACGTGCTCGGTAGCCAGGCGATATTCTTTGCCGTACTTGTAAGCGAGTGGACGAGCCGGATCGTCAAACGTTTCGAGGTAAACGTCGGTTAAGTCAGCTGCATTGTCAGTGCTCACCCAACCGCCGTTTTCGTTATGACCCACGTACGGCAACGGAAAACCAAAGCGCGTGTAACCGGTGAAATTCCAACCCTCATCGCTATGAACGTGACCTTCGTAAACCTGGCCGGGACCAAAGAACGGCAGGTGAGGATTGATGAACAGCATCGCGTAACCGCTTGCGCTTCTCGATGGACCAACGACCCAACCATTCGAGCCGGTGTGTTCTTTTAGATCACTATCGATCGAAGCAGTTTGAAGTTGTGCTCGTCGGAGGCTTCGATCGCGCGCGAAGCCGTTCTGGTAGTAGTTGTAACGAATGAAGGCGAGCGTGTACCACGGCTCGATCCTCGTCAGCAGTCGCGGGCGTACTTCGGGATGACGCTCAAGGTAGTAGTTAAAACCTGCCGCGAAGGCATCGCACAGCGAACGCATGTGTGCGTCGAGCCGCGCGTATTCCTCGCGCGCTAACCTCGGGATTTCGAGCGCGTGGTTGAGCCGATCTTCGTCGAGCGACTTCTCGCCATACAACTCGGAAGCTCGTCCCAGGGTGAGGATGAAGTTTTCCTCGACGCGCCAGAAGTTATCCTCGGCCTGCGCGTAAGCAAAACCGAATACCGTGCTCTCGTCCGTGCGGCCGAAGACGTGCGGGACGCCGTAGATGTCGCGATAGATCGTGACCGTGCGGGCGAGTTTCTGCGGGTTTGCCATTGTCTGTGTAGTACAGAAAAACACAGCGACAAGTGTAGTCAAGATCAGGCTCTTCGAATAACGCATATTTTCGGACCAATCATGTGAAAGGTTGACGTTTAATGGCTATCTCCCAATCGGCAGGCTGTGGATAGCAAGCTTGCCGCATCGGTGGTGACGTTTATACGCTATCAGCGATGTTAACGCTGCTCAAGCTGGAATTGGAGGGACGTTTGCTCCACGTGGATGCTCATGCTGATCACATGAGCGACGTAAACGCTTTGCTGGTGAGCACGGATTAAAGGTTTGTGAATTGACTCGAACTCAGGAGAGTCTCGAAGAAGCGTTTCTTAGCATTACAGTCAGCTAACCAGTGACGCGATCAGTCGTTTCTCCTGATTATCCGGAATGCTTCGGCGAAGAGACGCGTCCTATCGGAATCTTTTGACAGAATCGCACTCAAGATCGGAACGCGCTGCCTTGAATAACCCGCCGCAAGCTGTTCGACCATCGATCGCAGTGAAGCATTTAATGGCTGATACCTGTACCTGGGTTTATCAGTGTTTGAGTGAGTAACAACTCCGACTGCCTCAAGCGCCATCAACTGATCGCGTGCGGCTTCCTTTTCGAGATCCAATTCATTTGCAACCTCAGCCACCGTAAATGACCTAGTTTGCTGATAATGCAACAGCAGAAGAACTTCCAACCTGAGAACCGTTTGGATTTTCTCTCTGATGAAAAGTTTGAGACCTTCGGAAATATGCATGGCGGGCGTAAGAATAACTTTATTTGCCAGGTTCTGTTGTGAGTGAAATCACCTAGAGGGGCGAGAATGTGGTTGCTCGAAGACGTAACGCGCGATTTCCACGCGATTGCTGAAACCTTTTTTCTCTAGGATGTGGCTGATGTGGTTCTCGACTGTCCGGACACTGATCTCGAGCTTGGCAGCTATTTCCTTGTTACTCAAACCGCGCGAAACAGCGAGTGCGACACGATTCTCAGCATCAGTCAGCGCTTCGTCCTGAAAACTCACTGACGGTTGCTCAACATTTCCTGAGCTAACGAGGCGCGCGATCTGAGAGTGAGTCCGTTCTACTCGGTTGAGGATTGCGTTTACAACTGCGATCAGTTCGTCAGGCTCAAAGGGCTTTGTGAGGTAAGCATCGATTCCGGCGCGGAATCCCTCGATTCGATCCGCCGTCTCGTCTTTAGCGGTGAGAAACACGATGGGCACAAGCGCTGTTCTTGGTGAACCACGTAGCTGCCGCGCCAGCTTGTATCCATCCATGCCGGGCATTCTGATGTCGCTGATGATGAGGTCGGGCACTGACTCAGCTAATTGCATGAGTGCCTCGTATCCGCTGCGCGCCGTGTTCACTTCGTAATGCTCGGCTTTGAGGCAGGCAGCTACCGCGCGCAAGAGGTTTGGCTCATCGTCAACTACCAACAAGCGCTTTGACATCAGCACCCTCCTCTTCAGCGGCGACAGCGTCGATCCATTGCGGCAGGATCACGCTAAACGTCGTTCCAACGCCTGGTTTGCTCTCGACAGTTATCTCACCCTCCAACTGCACGACGATGTGTTGCGCCAGGTAAAGTCCGAGACCCACTCCCGACTGTGATTCCGAAGCGACGCGATAAAACTTATCAAAGATGTGCGGCAAATCGTTTTCAGGAATTCCTTTGCCGGTGTCGCTAATGCTGATTGCGATCGTCTGGTCGGCTTCGCGCGCGGAGATCGCAATGTGACCACCCTCACGAGTGTACTTAATCGCGTTATCAATCAATCCCCGCATCACTCTTCGCAACGCTTCGAAGTCCCCACTAATCTCGGGCAAGCGTGCGTGAATGTTGGTCGTCAGCCGCAGGCCCAGAGATTCAGCGCGGTGTCGTTCAACATTCACGCAGGAACTTATTAACTCGCGAACGTTTACGCGTGTTTTGCGAAGTTTGTAAGCGCCGGATTCAATACGCGAAAGATCGAGCAGATTGCCGACGAACTCGATCTGCCGGTCACATTCAACAGCAATGGTTTTTGCGAAATCAAGCTTTTCTTCTTCCGTCATTCCGCTCTTTTGTAACAAGTGTGCGAGCAGCTTGATCGTCGTCAAAGGCGTCTTCAATTCGTGGGAGACGTTGCTGACGAATTCAGATTTCAAACGATCCAACTCGGTTAGTCGTTCTTCGCGCTCGGCGATCTGCGTGGCCATCGTGTTGAACGCAGTCCCGAGATCGCCGATCTCACCACCTCCCAACCCCGGCGCGCGGGCGGTTAGATCGCCTCCACCCAGACGCTGCGCTGTCGCACGTAAGCGGCGCACCGGTTTCACAATACTTCGCTCGATCACGAGCGCCGCGCCCAGCGCAAGCAAGAGCGCGATGAATCCCGTTAAGCCGTAACGAATCAAGCGGCGCCGCGCGGGCTCATATAAAGTCGAACTGGGAATTCCGATCATCGCGACAAGCCCGGTGTCTCTCACATGCGCCATGCCGTAAACGCGCTTTATTCCGTCGATCGGGCTGGTCAGCTCGGTGACATTGGTTCGTTCGCTCGTGAGCACTGAAGACAGTGGCGCCCAGCTTACCTCCGCATCCAAAGACGCTTCCGAGCCGCGACGTCTATAAAGAATGCGGCCGTCTGAATCGACGACGGAAATAATAACCTGCGGCGAGAGCTCGATGCTCTCGAAGAGTTGACTGATTGCGGCGCCGTCAATTCGTGCAATGACCGCTCCGCCTTTTTGAATCGGGACAGCGATAATGACGATCGGCCGCGCCTCGTCTACCGTGCGGTCGGTGACAACGGCCCACGAATTACGCTCCCGCATTTCTGAGACGAGATAGTCTGTCAATGCGTTTGGAAGGATCTCCCGACGACTCGGTTGCGACATCAGCGTCGTACCGGCAGCATTTGTAATGCGTAGATCCAGCCAGTAAGGTCTCGTATGCAGAACGTTTTCGAGATTTTCACGAATGGCGGGATCGCGCGTATCTTTATCGCCAGCCAGCAGGGCGATGGCGTGAAGTGCCTTCTTCTGATCGTCGAGCCAGCGTTCGAGCGCGACAGATGCGAGATCGACTTGTTGCTTTACGGAGTCGTCTAGTTGAGAGCGACTTAATCGCCACATGTTGCGCAGGTCAAGCGCGCCGACTATCACCAGCGGCACAGCTATACCGGCGGCCAGGAGCAACAATTTCCCGCGAAGTCCCAACTTCCTAACTCCCTGATCGAGGTTTGATACAAGTATACGCAAAGACGCAAAGCAGGAGTCAATGTAGACTTCTTCTTTGCGTCTCTGCGGTCGTGCGGAAACGATCAAACGAGTCAGGGAGGGTCGTTTTCGTTTGATTCCGCGCCGTCACATTTTCTGTATTGTTATCGTGACGATCGGTTTGTCTCCCGCGGTCCGGTTGTACGACACCCAGTAACCCGCGTTGGGATAGCGATTGAGCTGATACATCGAACCGTCGGCTCGTGGCTCGAGCGTCACGCCGAGCACTGACTCAGGCGTTGGCGCCTTGGTGACGTCGCCGATGTAGTCGATCGAGATGGCAGTTACTTTGTGCTTGTCGTCGTAATAGATTTGAGCAGACTCATGCTCTGACAAGGCCAGAAAGTCCTGACCGTTACCTTTTTTAACGCCATCCAGTTTCGACCGCACGTCATCGACGCTCATACCGATCGCGACGCCGCGATAATCCGTGTAAACCGGAGCATTGGCCGGCGCCTTGCTGGCTGCTGAACTGACCACTGTCGCGACTTGTTCCTGGGAGGTCGCGTTGGAGGTTGTCTGTGCATTGGAGACGGAGACCGCCAGAAACAAGACGCTCGCAAGTGTTAGTAATGTCGCACGAATATTCCCTTTGCTTGTCATTAACACGCTCCTTTTGGATTTCCCGATGAGATGTTAGGCGGGTTTGGGTATCTCCGGCATCGGTAGCATCACTCAGATTTCATAGGTGTTTTCACCTGTATGACCGTCGTTACGGGCTGATGTGAGCTACCGTCTTGAAATCAATATCAATCGTGAAACTTGATTCCATCCAGTCCGGCTTCGACGCCCGATGTGAGGCGAGGCTCTGCCTCGCCGTGGCGAAGCCGGAGTGGATGGAGTCAAGTTCAGTATCGGCGCTCGATCTTTAAGTCGGTATCTCACATCGGCGGCGAAGCCTCAACGACGTATGAGGGTAATTACTCAGGCGGCTCTGTGTTTATACGGATTCGCGGCGGTGTGGCTTGCCGCTACGATGGTTGCGGTTGTCGGGCGGCGTCAAGGGTGGATTGACAAGGTCCGGCAGTCGTCTTTGCATCTTCTTTTGAGCTAAACGGGAAAGGAAGACTGATGAGAGCGGTAGGGCAACACGCCCCCAGTAAGAGCAACGTTTTGAGTCCGGAAGTCTCGGCACTTGCGATTCCCTGGAAACGTGTTGCCCTACACGCAACGATAGCCGTCGGTTTCTTTCTGCTTGGGTTTGTTCCGATGTGGTTTAAAACTACACGAGCAATCGAGCAGCGCGACGCCGCGCAGCATGGCGTACGTTTGGCCCGGCTCCATAACACGCTGGCTGCGGCGGTGATCGAGGTGCAACGCGGCCAGTACGAACCTGCTCGCCAGCTAACCAGCGACTTCTATATAAATCTACGCCGCCAGATCGACACCGATAGCGGCTCCATGTTTACTCCCACGCAGCGCGAAGGACTCACGTCTTTACTCACCGAGCGTGACGAACTGATAACTCTATTAGCGCGCAGCGATCCCTCCGCCACAGATCGCCTCTTCACCGTCTACTCCACCTACAACAAGCACACTAAGTAAATCTTTCCAATTGATCCTGGGCAGCCGGTAACGCTAAATGGATTGTGCGCGGCCCTGCGAAGCAGGTGGACGCATAAAGGGCGCAAGCCCCAGGAACAACGCAGCAACGAAACGTTTGAGCCCGCGAAGCGGGCGACAGTCTGGCATGTGTAAACGCTGTAGTTCATGCGTTGTTAACTACCTGTTAATACAAAGTTCACTTGACCCGTCTGAAGGTGGTCCATAGAATTTGCGCATGGTTGGCTATGTTCTTGAATTACCCGCCAAAGTGAATTCAACCCTCACTGCGTTCGTCAACGCCACGAAAAATCTATTCCAAGACGCCGCCCTTTAAGTGAGGTGATTTGACGTGAATCCTTTCGATCTTCGTGGTCCGGAGTTTCTCTTATTTTACCTTGGCCTTTCGGCTCTGGTGATCATCGGCGTTGTCATGCTGCGACGAAAGGCTGAATCTGGCCCCATCCCGCGCATCGATCTATCCGATCCGTTATTAATCGCGTTTTTGCGTGGCGGACATTCAGAAGCAATGCGGGTCGCAGCAGTCTCCCTGGTTGACCGGGAACTACTGCTTTGCGTTGATACGAGTTTGCAAACCGCGCCTCATGTCCGATCGGAATCGGTGCGGCGACCAATTGAGAAAGCATTGCTCGAGAGATTTGTTGTGACCGGGGAAGCGGCTTCGATGTTCAATGACTCGCAGTTGAAGTCAACTCTCAACCAGTATGAACAGACCCTCAAAAAAGTACGTTTGCTGCCGGACGAATCCATCACATTTGGTCGTAAAGTGATTTTTGGAACTGCCTTTCTCATTTTGGCGGGAGTTGGTCTTTCAAAACTATACCTCGCACTCGCACGAGGACGATCGAACGTCTGCTTTCTGATTATTCTGGTTATCGTCGCAATCGTGTTTGCCGCAAAGCAGGCATTTCCGAGATTGACCGAAACCGGGAAAGTCGTGTTGGAAGATGTCAGAAACCTCTACTCTGAGTTGAGAGGTCGTGCCTCTTTCCTCAAGCCTGGCGGCGCAACCATTGAACCCATGATGCTGGCTGCTGTTTATGGTGTTGGCGCGCTGCGTGGCGACGGCTTCGCTTACACGCAAACACTCTTCCCCCGCGCGCATCAAACCGGTACCACCTCATCGTCATGTGGTAGTTCGTGCGGAAGCTCATGCGGAAGTTCGTGTGGCGGATGTGGAGGAGGATGCGGTGGCTGTGGCAGCTAATCACATGTCGATGCCAAAAGATTGTTTTGGTCTGGGGTGGCGACCACAACTGGCTCTCGAGATTCTTTCGCATCTCGATCGCATCGATCTTGTGGAAGTCATCGCGGACAACTTTTTTACTGCTCCTCGAAACGAGCGTCGGGCTTTGAAGACGCTCGCTGCTCAAGTTCCGGTTACGCTTCATGGCGTCTCATTGGGATTAGCATCGTCTGTGAGCGTCGATCGACGTCGTCTTGATCGCACCGCACGTTTATGTGAAGAGATAAAGCCGCTCTCGTGGTCTGAACATTTGGCTTTCGTGCGGGGCGGCGGAATCGAGATAGGACATCTGG
>DATENQ010000059.1:0-14554 GCA_035275005.1 Pyrinomonadaceae bacterium
CTCATCTGGGTTCATTTGGGAGCTTGCGGCGTCAACCCGCGGATTGTATCACAGGGGCACGATAAAGTTTTCACTCTGAAAATGACCCGGCAACGCCTTCTCCGGAGGCCTTTTGCCTTCGACTAAGCGGCGTGGCACGACGACCGCGTTCTCGATGATCTCGCCGGCTTTGATCTTCACGTCGTCAGCGAGTATGGCGTGGCTGACACGCGCGCCGGCGCCGACTTCCACGTCGTCCCAAAGTATCGAGTCGGTAATTGTCGCCGATGGAGAAATAACTGTTTGCGCTCCGCTGACGAACGACTTCCCTTCTTCCTTCAACAGTTCAACACTGATGTCGAGATATCTTTTGAGCGTCGATAACTCACGCCACTTTCCCGAAGCAACATGTGCCGCAACAATCTCACCGTTGGCAATCGCTTTCGGATAAACGTCGATAACGGAGTCTGAAAACACACCACGCGGAACGTATTCAAAGATTCGCGGCTCGAGGATGTGAATCCCGGTGAACATCAGCGGCACGTCTCCGTCATCGCCGGCGACAGGCATGCGGCCGAATCGTCGAACTCGACCAGCTTCAGTTTCCACGACGCTAAAGCGCTCGCGACGAGTGTTCGGAAGGAGAACCAGTGTCGCGAGTGCGTTCATGCTCCGGTGAGTGTCTAGCGCGGCATTCAGATCGATATCGGTGATGATCTTTCCGTTGACGACGACAAACGTCTCTCGCTCGAAGAACTCGCGCGTGTTGTCGAGGGCGCCGCTGGTGCCGAGGATCTCCGGCTCTTCAACGTAATAGAGTTTGACGCCGAAACGATTGCCATCACCCAACGCTCGCCTGACAGACTCCGGTCGATGATGCAGGTTCACCACGATCTCATCGATACCATATCCGGCGAGATATTCAGCCACATAGCCGACCAGCGGTTTTCCCAGAATCGGTATGGCGGGTTTGGTGCGGTCTTCAGTGAGTGGCCAGAGACGTGTGCCGTAACCGGCAGAAAGAACAATCGCGCGCATCGGAGGTCATTCTATCGGTTAGAGGAGTCAGAGAAAACTGAAGATTTATTTTCTCTGCGGAAACATTTCGCGTCTGGTTTGCATTGTTATTAAGACAATTACACGGCGCGAGCTTGGTCAGGGCTCTCGTCCTACACCCGTGGAGGTAAAACTGATGACTAAAATGCTCTTAATCGTTGTTTTCACTTTGGGTCTGGCGGTGAACGGCTTTTCTCAGAAAGTCACGTCAGAAGACACCAAACCCACTATTTATATAACTGCGACTGACATCAAAGTCCGCGAAACTCCCCCTTCCAAGGGTCTGATATTGATCAGCGGTCCAGGCAAGGTGACATTCGACTTGAAAAAGGATGCCCAGGTAATTGTGTTGGAGAAGCGAGTGATCGAGTCGGTTTTAAGCAAAACCATCTGGATCAAGATCCGGGACCTGGATTCGAAACAAGAAGGCTGGATTTACTGGGGCGATGAAGACGAGAAGTCAGTCAATCTCACACTGAAGGGAGCGAAGTAAACATGGAACCGAATTATGTACTGACGAACATTCTGCTTCTCATACTTCCCTTCGGCGCATACTACGTTGGAATCCTGGTTCGAAGATATGCGCTGCCGGGCGCTTCAACATCTCCACTCGCAGGCCAGGTTCTGCTTGGAATTCCCGTGTCGCTGGTGGTGGTCTCACCGCTCCTTGTGACAGTTATTCCCAATGTCTCGAACGTACCTGGCTATCTATTGACGATGGGGATAATCATGGAGCAAGGAATGCTGTTGAATGAAACTATCGTTTCACACCTGAAGGACCTCGGGAAGGGATCACTGCCGGTTGCAGTGCCCAACAACCAAACCACAGCTCTCTAGCGCTGGATCTATGAGGCTTTGGAAGCGTCGCGCATGACGAGGTCGAACGTTCCAGGAGCGACTTTGCGGAACCTGGTATTTCGATTGAGAGACACGGCGACGCTTATGGTTGGGTTCTGACCCGTGAACTTGAATCCACCTTCGAGCAATCGATTGTAAAGTTCGTTGACGTGCAGTGGTCCACCCTCCTCGCGCAGCAACAGTGTCACTGCCTGCGGGATGGTGCGGTCCATGAATCTATCGCTGAGAATTTCGACGTTGTTACGGACTGTTGGAATCTGTGGACGTCGCTCGGCAGATGGCGACTGCTGCATGGCAGCCTCTAGCTCGGCATCCGACGGCAGGCCAAGCGAGATATTGCCTTTCGCAAGGACCGACGAGAGCAGACGATAAATCGCTGCCTCAGTCTGGCTGGCCAACGTGTCCATCTCGGCGAGCTCGGCGCGAACGCTATCAGCCTCGGTCTCCAATTCCCGCAGGCGTGCAGCCAGGTGCATGCGTGCCGCGCGCGATTGGCGCAGGCTCTGTTCCAGGCGTGACAGCAGGTTCTCACTCATCGCGCCAGATTCTACAATAATTTAGCCACAGATGAACACGGATAAAATCCGGATTTTTATCTGCGTAATCCGCGGCCAATTATCGATCGCGGTCGAGGATGTACGTCGGAAGGGCGCGTAAAGAGTCACAGTAATCCGAATCCGCCAGCTGATCGAGTGCGGCTCGCGCCTCCTCCGCATACTCGTCAGCCCTTGCCCGAGCCTGCTCGAGGGCGCCGGTCCGAGTGATTGCTTCGAGCAGATCCGCTTGCCCCACACTGCCGTATTCCTCTTCCCGCAGCACTGTTTTTATCATTTCGCGCCACTTTGGCTCCGCATCTCGCAGGTAGATCAACGGCAGCGTAACCTTGCCACCTAACAGATCCGCGCCGGATGCTTTGCCTAGCGCCTCTTCGCTCGAAGTGAAATCCAGCAAGTCGTCGATCAACTGAAACGCTGTGCCGAGATTGAGTCCGTAGTCGCGTAACGCAGTCTGCTGCTTCTCACTGGCTCCGCCGAGTATCGCACCGATTTCACAACTGGCACTGAAGAGATATGCAGTCTTGCGCTTTAGCACGTCGAAGTACTGCGCTTCCGAAATCTCCGCATCGCCCAGTAGTGTTAATTGCAACAGCTCGCCCTCAGTCATCTTGCGCGTGACGCTGGTGAGAATGTCGAGTATCGATAGAGATCTTTCCGCGAGACTGGTCTCGAACGCAGACATGTACAGCCAGTCGCCCATCAGCACCGCGGCTTCGTTTCCGTAAAGCGCGTTGACTGTAAGGCGTTTCCGCCGCAAGTCGGCCTTATCGATCACGTCGTCATGGACCAGCGTTGCGGTGTGCAGAAACTCCATCACTGTGGCCATGCGAATCGTGTTGTAACGTGCGCCATCGCCGCCGACTGCGTACGTCGAAAGTATTGTCAGCGCCGGTCGCACACGTTTACCGCCCGACTGGCGCAAGTAGTCGCCGAGATAATCAATCACCTGAACGTTCGAACGCGCTTGCCGTTCAAACTCGAGCTCGACCTGTACGAGCTCGTTGCCGATGATGCTAAAGATGCGGCGCGCTGAAATCCTTGCTTCTTCATCCAGCGCGATTATTTGGCCTGACGTAGTCATGACAACTAAAGGGGGGCTCTCTCAGTTTGAGCGATAGTTCGTAAACTGCATGTGAATGCCGAAGTCTTTGCTCTTCAGCTTAGCGATGATGTCCTGGAGCGTGTCGCGATCGCGGCCGGTCACGCGCACGATGTCGCCCTGAATGGAAGCCTGGACTTTTGCTTTACTGTCCTTGATGAACTTAACAACCTCTTTGGCTTTCTCCGTTGGGATACCTTCCTGGATCTGTGCGCGCTGTCGCACCGTGCCTCCGGCGGCAGGCTCGATCTTGCCGTAGTTGAAGGCTTTCAACGGCACGCCGCGTCGCACCAGTTTCTGTTGCAGGATGTCGTTCATGTTGCGCAACTTTGTCTCGTCCTCAGCGCTCAGCACTAACTCGGTTTTCTCGTGTACTACGTTGGCTGAGCTGCCTTTGAAGTCAAAGCGTTGCCGCACCTCTTTGAGGGTCTGGTTGAGAGCATTTGCGATCTCGGCCGGGTCGACCTCCGAGACAATATCAAAGGAGTTCTGCTGCGCCATTGAACGCAGAATAACATCAAAGCTCAGCATGTGAAAGTTATCTCTAGCTAGCGTTTTAAGAGCAAAAAGAGGTTTTTCGCGCAAAGGCGCAAAGGTGGCAAAGCAAACCCCGCCGCGACTTTGCCTTCTTTGCGCCTTTGCGCGAAACCGCGTCAGGGATTCAGGCGGAAGAAGCGGTGGAAGTTGTCACTGGTCAGATACGCCATCGCTTCGAGCTCGACATCGTAGAGCTCGCCGAGACAGCGGGCCACCTCGACTACGTAAGCGGGTTCGTTGCGCTTGCCGCGATACGGTATCGGACTGAGATATGGACAGTCAGTCTCGATCAGCATGCGCGCGAGCGGGACGTGCATTGCAACTTCGCGCAAAGCTTCGGCTTTTTTGAAGGTGAGAATACCTGAAAACGAGATCATGAAGCCGAGTTCGAGAGCTCGCTGTGCCAGCTCCATGCTGCCGCTGAAGCAATGAAAGATGCCACCGCGATCCGTGCCGTGATACTCGCTCCGCAGAATCTCGATCGTTTCCGACTCTGCTTCGCGCGTGTGGATAATCACCGGCAGATCACACTCGCGCGCCGCCCGAAGTTGTCGCTTAAAGACTTCGACCTGCACGTCGCGCGGAGAGTTGTCGTAATGAAAGTCGAGACCAATCTCGCCCCACGCTATCACGCGTTCACTTTGGACCAGCGTCTTGATCTTCTTTTCGGCTTCGTCGTTGTAGAGACGTGCGTCGTGCGGATGCACGCCGATGGCGGTGTAAATATTGTCGTACTTCCGGCCCAACTCGACGGCGCGCTCGAACGCACCACTGTGCGGATCCCCCGTGCCCACGTTGAGAATAACTGAAACGCCGGCAGCTTTAGCACGCTCTATGACTGCATCGCGATCGGCGTCGAACTCCGGTCCATCTATATGCGCGTGAGAATCGATAAACATAGTCTTTAGCCACAAAAAGGCACATAACGCACAAAATAGACATCCTCTTTTTGTGCCCTTTGTGCCTTTTTGTGCCTCATTTTAAGCGAGCGCCGTTGGGGACGTCTTCGGTGAATGTGGCGATCACGGGGCGACCTTCTTCGCCGTATGAAGCCGCAACGACCATTCCCTGCGACTCATAACCGCGCAGCTTGCGTGGCTTCAGGTTCGCGACGATCACGATTTTGCGTCCGAGGAGTTTTTCAGGTTCGTAGTATTGAGCGATGCCCGCTAGTATCTGGCGCGGTTGTTCTTCGCCGATATCC
Organism: Pyrinomonadaceae bacterium; assembly: GCA_035275005.1. Taxonomy (GTDB): domain Bacteria; phylum Acidobacteriota; class Blastocatellia; order Pyrinomonadales; family Pyrinomonadaceae; genus PSRF01. The sequence goes on from DATENQ010000059.1 coordinate 5,291, forward strand.
ACTTTCATAAGCAGTAGCTTGTCAGCCTTCGGAATACGCTCGGCTGACAATACCTGGCCCACGCGCAGATCAACTTTGGCGAAGTCGTCAATCTCGATGAAGTTTGTCACGCCGACGGCGTCAGCTTCAGTTGCGTGCTGCATCGGCGGCGCAGGCTGCGTTTCCGGAGCGCCCGCTACATCAGCTTCTGTGGCATGGACAGGTTTTTGCCCCGCATTGATTTCTGACATTGTCTTGACTTTGTCGATACGTGGAAACACCGGCTGCACCTCGCTAATCACAGTGCCTTCCTTCAGTTGACCCCACTTCAGATCTACGGGATTGACCTGCGCAGGGGAACCCTCGAGGCCCAACTGACTCCAGATCGCGTGGCTCGCGCCCGGCATGACGGGATGCAGTAACACACTCAACCAGCGAAGCGTCTCCGCCGCACGATAGAGGACTACCTCCAACGTCTGCTTCTGATTTTCATCCTTCGCGAGGTCCCAGGGCTTGGCGTCGGTGATCATCTTGTCGACGCGCGCCACGACGGACCACGCCGCCTCGAGCGCCCGGCTAAACGCGAGATTCTCGAAGTGCAATAAAAACTGATTGCGCGCATGTTCGATAAAACCCGCGATGGTGGTTTCATCCGTATCGACGCCGCTGCGCTTCGCCAGCAGCAACTTGTCTTCGGGAATCACGGCCGACGGAATGCGCGAATCGCAGTAACGCGCGATCATCGTCAACGTGCGGCTGGAAAGATTTCCCAGACCACTTGCGAGATCACTGTTCGCGCGATCGATCAGTCCTTCATAACCGAAACGCCCGTCTTGTCCGAACACCATTTCGCGGAGACAGAAGTATCGAATAGCGTCGATCGAAAAGTGTTTTTGCAGGATGTCGAGCTCGATCGTGTTGCCGAGTGTCTTCGACATCTTGCGCCCGTTTGGATCGAGCCACATGCCATGAGCAACGATCGCGCGCGGCAGTTCAATGCCCGCGGCCATCAAAAACGCGGGCCAGTAAACAGCGTGAAAGCGCAGGATATCTTTGCCCACGAGATGCAACCCGGGCCAGAACTTCTCGAAACCAACCGCCTTCTGGCGCTCCTCATTTCCGAAACCGATCGCGGTGATGTAATTGGTGAGTGCGTCGAACCACACATACATCGTGTGCGCCGGATCGTCCGGCACGGGAACACCCCAACTGACCGACGTCTTCAGGCGACTTACCGACAGATCCTGTAGCCCACCGCGCACGAAGCTGATTACTTCATTGCGTCTTGCTTCAGGTCTGACAAACTCCGGGTCCTCATACGCCGACAACAACGCTTCCCCATAGTCGGAAAGTCGAAAGAAGTAGCTCTCCTCCGAGACGCGGTCCAACGGCGTCTCGTGAATGAGGCATGTCGGCGGTTCGCCTTCGTTCTTCGGTTTCTGATATTCGTCTTCGGTTTTGTACTCCGCACAGGGAGCGCAAAACCAGCCCTCGTAGTGGCCTTTGTAAAGCGCGTCATTACCCTTGGGAGTTTTTGCCTTCGACACGCGGCGCCAGAGCTCGCTCACGCCCTCGTAGTGAAACGGCTCAGTGGTGCGCATGAAGATGTCGTAGCCGCCGTGTGCGGTGTCGAGTCCAAACTCGCTCGTCATCTTCTTGAAGTAGCTGACGACATAATCTGCTTGTTCTTTTGGCGTGCGTCCGGCTTTCTCAGCGGCGCGTTCGATGTTGATGCCGTGTTCGTCGGTTCCGGTGAGAAAGTAAGTTTCTATGCCGCGTTGTCTTTTGGCGCGCGCGATCGTGTCCGCCACGATCATTGTGTAGAGATGACCGAGATGCGGAAGACTATTGGCGTAGTAAATCGGTGTAGTAAGGTAAAAAGTATTCATCTGTTAACAGGTGTTTCCCGCAAAGGCGCAAAGGTGGAATTAAGGCGCAAAGTTTGCTTTGCTTCTTTGCGACTTTGCGGGAAAAAGCTTTTCAGTCTTTTCCTTTTATAAGTGCCATGGCTTCGGCGCGCGTGCGCGGATCGGAACGGAAGCCGCCGAGCACTGCTGACGTGACGGTCTTGGCGTCGGCCTTTCTCACGCCGCGCAACGTCATGCACGTGTGCTCAGCTTCGATCACTACCATCACACCGAGCGGCTTCAAGCCTTCGAAGAGTGTGTTGGCGATGTCGGTCGTCAGTCTCTCTTGCAGTTGTAAACGGCGTGAGAAAGTCTCCGCCAGTCGCGCCAGTTTTGAGATCCCGAGAATGCGGCCACCTTTGGGGATGTAGGCGATGTGACACCTGCCGACAAACGGCGCGAGATGATGTTCGCACAGCGACGCGATGCTGATGTCTTTCACGATCACCATTTCGTCGTGCGTGTCGCCAGGCAAAGGTATGACGTGCTGCGACGGATCTTCGCGCATGCCCGAGGTCAGCTCGGCATACATCTCCGCCACACGCTGCGGCGTCTCCTGCAGGCCCGCGCGTTCCGGATCCTCGCCGATGCCTTCGAGAATCAGGCGCACACCCTGCGCGATTAGCTCCAGATCTACCGATTTGTTTTCTTTATTCGCTTCTATGACCTTTGTTTCCATAATTCAGCTCGCGCCGCCTCCTCAACGACTTTCAAAGGCACATTCGCAGAGGCTGCTGCCTGCCGGCACTGCTCGAACTCCGGCATCTCGTTTACGACGCGCCCATCCAGATGCGCTACTTTAACATCGATCGATCCATACTGCGTTTCCACCCGCACGAGGCTGCGCTCGAGCGCGCGTCTCGTGACTTCATAACTGCGAATTCCAAGCGTGGTCGTTTCCATAAACAACAATCGCATGACCGCTTCTTTTTCATCGCGACCGCAGAGCACTGACAACAGCACGCCGGGACGGTTCTTCTTCATCTGCACGGGCGTGAAAAAACAATCCAGTGCACCTAACTCCAGTACGCGATCCATCACGTGGCCAATAATCTGTGGAGATACATCGTCCAGGTTGGTTTCGATCATCCAGAGCCGCTCATCCGTAGCGCTCTTGTCTTCAGTCTCACCGAGCAACACGCGCAAGACGTTTGGAAAATCCTTATACTCGCGCGTGCCGGCGCCGTAGCCGGTCGTCTCGGTCGACATCCGCGGGATTGGACCATACTCGTTGCAGACAGTCGTAATGATGGCCGCGCCGGTCGGTGTCAGAAGTTCGCCTTTGATGTCAGTGGCATAGAACGGCACGCCCTTAAGCAGTTCGGTTACTGCCGGTGGTGGAATCGGAAACTGACCATGGGCCATCTTCACCATGCCACTACCGACGTGAATCGGCGAACAGATAAAGCGATCGATCTTTAACGCTTCGAAACAGATCGCAGCGCCGACGACGTCTATGATCGCGTCGAGCGCGCCAACCTCGTGAAAGTGAACGTGATCTACGGGCTCATTGTGTACGCGTGCTTCAGCTTCGGCAAGACGCGTAAAGATCTGCACCGCGCGTTGCTTCACCCCGTCTGACAAACGCGAGCTTTCAATGATCTTTTTGATGTCCGATAGATGACGGTGTTTATGCTCGTGCTCTGTCTCGACGCGTGCGTACGTCGCACTCAGACCGGATCGATTCACAGTCTCGAAGTTGACGCTAAAACCGTCGACGGAAAGCAGTGACAGTTGTTCGCGCAGGAAGCCTGGATCGACGCCCGCGGCAACCATTGCGCCGAGAATCATGTCGCCGCTTGCGCCGGCAAAACAGTCGAAGTAAAAAGTCTTCATGATCGAAAGTGTGGCAACACATCGCCGGCTTTGCCGGTCAGCACTGCATCGCAGAGACGCGAAAGCGGCGTGCGCTCAGGATTCACTTCACAAACGTACGCGCCTGAGGCTTTAGCGAGCTGCGGAATTCCGGCTGCCGGATAGACCAAAGCCGAAGTGCCAATCACAAAACACAACTCGCAACTTGAAGCGCGTTCGGCCGCCAGCTCAAATGCTCCGGGCGGCAACATCTCGCCAAACAGAACCACGTCCGGCCGCAAAAAGCTGCCGCACTGCAAGCACGCATCGGGACGCTTCGCATCGGGAGCAATGTCGTGAAAGAAGCGACACACCGTACACTTCGCGCGCCAGATGCTGCCGTGAAGCTCGATTACGTCATGCGAACCGGCCTTCTGGTGCAGGCCATCGATGTTCTGCGTGACGAGGGTGAGCTCCGGAAAGAGTTCCTGCCAGCGAGCAATCTCGTAGTGCGCATCATTCGGAACGATCGCGTCCAGGAAGTTGCGACGATAGTCGAACCACTCCCAAACCGCCGGTAGATCGCGTTCAAGCATCTCGGCGGAGGAGATAACGTCGAAAGGAATTCCCTTCCAGACCGCTGAATTGCCGCCACCGCGAAACGTTGGCACGCCCGATTCCGCCGAAACGCCGGCGCCCGTCAGCACTAAGACGCGCTTCGCGCCGGCAAAACGCTCTCTCAATTCCGATGGAATCTGCATTGCAAAGCGATGGTAGCAGATCGATCTTTATAAGACCTACAGGTCCTATAAGTCATATAAGACCTATAGATTTGCTATACTCTGCGCTTTTCTTTATGACCTTAACCGAACTACAGCAAAAACTTAGAGACCGAATCCATTCGGCGGCGAAGGAGATGTTTGGCGTCGAAGTGCAACAGCTCGCGGCCGAGGCCCCGCCGCGCCCGGAGCTCGGCGATCTCGCCTTCCCTGTCTCTTTCGAGCTGGCAAAACTAATCAGGCAATCCACCGGCGAAAAACAAGCACCGCGCGCCATCGCCGAAAAACTCAAACCGCGTCTCGAAGATATCGACGAAGTTGATCGCGTGGAAATCGCCGGTGCTGGTTACATCAACGTCTTTTTCGATCGCGCCAGGCTGCTGAGTTTGTTTGCTGCTCCAACCATTCGAGGTGAAGCAACAGATCTCAATCAGCCGAAGATGATGGTGGAGCACACCAGCATCAACCCCAACAAAGCGGCGCACATCGGTCACGTCCGCAACGCTGTCCTGGGCGACACTTTTCAGCGGATCCTGAAAGCCGCCGGCGATCGAGTCGAGGTTCAAAACTACATCGACAACACCGGTGTCCAGGTCGCCGACGTCGTTGTCGGATTCCTGCACATCGAAAACAAGGGCCTCAGCGAAATCAAAGCCCTCGATGCGTCGCTAAACAAAGATTATCCGTTCGATTACTACTGCTGGGAACTCTACACCAAAGTCGGTCTCTTCTATCGGGACGGCAACGTCAGCGGCGAAATGAACCCGGAAAAGTTAAAGCTCCGCAACGAGGTGCTGCACGCACTCGAAGAAGGCGGCTCGAATCCGATCGCGGTGCTCGCCGATTATGTCGCGACACGAAACGTCGAGTGCATCATCGATACGATGGAACGCCTCGGCATCCGTTACGATCTGCTCGCGCGTGAGTCTGACATTCTGCACCTGCACTTTTGGAATCGCGCCTTCGAGCTCATGAAAGACAAAGGCGTCATCCGGTACGAGACCGAAGGACGTCACGCCGGCTGTTGGGTCATGCCGTTTGAATCGCACACAGGCACTGACGAACACGAGTCAGACAAGATCATCGTGCGCTCAAACGGCACAGTCACCTACACCGGTAAAGACATCGCTTATCAACTCTGGAAACTCGGCAGGCTCGGTCTCGACTTCCATTACAAAATCTTTCGCAACTATCCGGACGGCCACACTCTTTGGACCACCAAAACCGAGCCTGAAGAACCGGGAACCGAGCGACCACACTTCGGCGGCGGCATCCGCGTTTACAACGTGATCGACTCGCGGCAAACGTATCCGCAGGAGATTGTCGCGCGTGGCGTGGCGGCGGTCGTTCCTGAAGTCGGCGAAGACGCGAGCGTACACTTCAGTTACGAGATGGTGGCGTTGTCGCCGGCTGCTTGTGACGCGCTCGGGATCGAGTTGAGCGACGAAGATCGCACTCGGCCGTATATCGAAATGAGCGGCCGCAAGGGTCTCGGCGTAAAGGCAGACGACCTGATCAACCAGCTGGAGGCAGGCGCGCTTACCGAAGTCGAAAAGAGGAATCCGGATCTTCCTGACGATGCAAAGAAGGCCACGGCGCACCTCGTCGCCGTTGCTGCGCTGCGTTATTTCCTGCTCAAGTTTACGCGTAACACGGTCATCGCTTTCGACTTCAAGGAAGCGCTTTCTTTTGAAGGCGAGACTGGCCCTTACTGCCAATATGCCGCGGTGCGCACGAATTCCATCTTCCGCAAGCTCGGCGACGAAACTGTTGCAGCCGCCGATACGTTAATGAAAGAGGTGGCTGGAGACGCTGCGTTGCAGGCAAGAGTGTCACAGGTGTTGTCAGGCGAGGGCGGCACGGAGATTTGGTCGCTGCTGATGTCGACGCAACAGCTTGATGAAGTGATCGCGCAGTGTCGCAATTCCGCCGAACCTGCTAATCTTGCGAGGTACACTTTCTCCCTTGCCCGGGCGTTCAGCCGTTTCTATCACGATCACCGAATCCTTACTGAGCCGGATGAAGTGCGAAGAGCGGTATTGACTACGGTGACTAAAATCGTGAGAACTCAATTGACTACGGCGCTTTCGATCCTGGGAATCAATGTGCCCGACAAGATGTAAAGCAATATCTCACGCAAAGCCGCTGGGAAAAACTTTGCTGACTTTGCGCCTTTGCGTGACAGACTTACTGAGGTTATAAAAACACCATGTTAATCGTAATGAAAAGCGACGCCACTGACGGGCAGGTGGAGAGTGTTCTGCACGTCATCGAACAGTTGGGCTTCAAGGGCCATCCGATGCCGGGCGCCACTCGCACTGCCATCGGTATCACGGGCAACCAGGGAGCGGTCGACCCTTCACATTTTGAAAACCTGCCCGGCGTCGCCGAAGCCATTCGCGTCAGCAAGCCTTACAAACTGATCTCACTCGATTTGCGTCCTGAAAAGACGGTTGTGCGTGTTGGCGATGCGTCGATTGGCGGAGACGAGTTGGCCATTATTGCCGGCCCGTGCGCGATCGAGAGTCGCGCGCAGGCGTTCGCGATCGCCGAAGCGGTCAGAAGAAGTGGCGCGCGGTTCTTCCGTGGCGGTGCTTACAAGCCAAGGACCTCGCCTTACGCGTTCCAGGGACTGGGCGAGGAAGGTTTGAGAATACTTGCGGACGTACGCGAAGCTTATGGGTTGAAGATCGTCACCGAAGCGCTCGACGAAGCCGGCGTGGATCAAGTGGAAAAATACGGCGACATGATCCAGATCGGCGCGCGCAACATGCAGAACTTTTCGCTCTTGCGCCGCGCGGGCAAGGCTCGTCTGCCTGTTCTGCTCAAGCGAGGACTGTCTGCCACGCTGGACGAGTGGCTGCTCGCGGCAGAGTATGTGATGGCTGAGGGTAACTATCAGGTCGTTCTTTGCGAGCGAGGCATTCGCACGTTTGCACAGCACACGCGAAACACTCTGGATCTGTCCGCGGTACCAGCGGTCAGGCGGATTTCACATCTGCCGGTGATTGTCGATCCGTCGCACGGAACCGGGCGGAATTTCATGGTGACACCGCTGGCGCGCGCGGGTGTCGCAGTTGGTGCGGATGGATTGATCGTCGAGGTTCACGATCAGCCTGAGATAGCGCTCTCAGACGGCGCACAGGCGCTAACGCTCGATCAGTATGGCGATTTGGTGCGCGAGGTGCGCTCAATCCACGAGGTGATCGCACCCGCAACGGTTGGGTAACGCAGATGCCGCGGATTTGAAATCCGGATTTTAATCTGCGTCGTCCGCGGCTAATATTGTTGGTAGATCGCGAGCGAAGACCGATCGAGGTATTACCTGATCGAAACCTGCCGCGATCGCGTTTTGCTGCAAGTCCGTTTGCACGTGTGAGAAGAAACCGAGTAATCGAATCCCCGTGAGTTCCTTCGCGATCTCATTCGGATCGATCTTCTGATTGTGCAGATCGACGATAACCAACCGCGGCTTCGTCTCACGAACCTTCTGAATTAGCGCCTCTTTGCTGCGTGGAAAACTGATCTCAGCGCCCACAGCCTCCGCCACTGCGCGGATCTTCGACGCAAAAAACATATCGTCAACAACTGCAATGATTATCTGACTCATGGTATATCCATAACATGGACAAGCTCGTCATCGCATCTTACAACATTCGTTACGCGCGCGGGCCTTATCTGATTACAGGCGGGCTGCGTCGCAAAGTGGGATTGATGAGTTTAACTCGCCGCTCGGAACACGTGGCTCGACAGATTTCCGCCGCCGCACGAGCATTCTCCGATGGCGATTTGTTGCCACGCGTCGATGTACTCGCTTTGCAGGAGGCGGATCTTTGTACCCAGCGCAGCGGTGGTCACCATGTTGCGAAAGAGCTTGCCGCAGAATTAGGCATGACGATGATGCACGAAGCCGCGGGAATTCCGCGCGGCGTCGCACCGGTTAAGCGACAATGGTGGCTCGACTTCGAGGAACCGATCGACATGCACGACAACGGCGACACAGGTGTGGCTCTCCTGAGTCGTTTGCCGGTGACAGACGTGACGCGCATCGATCTGCCGTGGCATGAATGTCAGTGGCGCCCGCGTCTCGCGATCGCGGCCACGATTGCGGCGGGTCCGCATCAACTTCGTCTCTTTAACGCGCACGTTGATCCACACGCCGCCATCGGTGGCCAGCTCGCCCAACTCGAAGTCGTTGCGAAGCACGCTGAGGCGGCAACTGTCCCGACGATCATTCTCGGCGACTTCAACACGCTCTCGCGACAGAAGTGCATCGACACGCGGAGGTTTCTCGAGTCGCGTGGTTACACGACACCGTTTCCTACCGGAACTGCGACGTGGCGCGGTGGTGGTTTGAGAATGCACGCGGATTGGATCTTCGTGCGCGGCGTCAGGATTGAGCGTTGGGGAGTCGCGCGACCGCTGAGTGTTTCCGATCACTGGCCCATTTGGGCGGAGACTGCATTTTGAGTATGCACATCACCAGTCGTGATAATTCCCTGCTTCGCCAGGTGCGTGCCGTTCGCGATGGAAAGATCGAGGAACTGATCTTTATCGAGGGGCTGCGTTTGTGTGAAGAGGCGCATCGCTCAAAGCTCGAGATCGAGGCGGTTGTTGTTTCGGAAGAGCTGTGGCGAAAAGAGCGGGCAGCGGAGGCGATCGATCAGCTCGCGAAGGTTGCGAAACGTGTTGCGTCTGTTAGCGAGAAGTTGCTGGAGTCGGTCTCGTACACGAAGACGCCGCAGGGCATCATCGTGCTGGCGGGCAGGCCTGAGTCGTCGGAAGCGCGACTAGCTGCAAGCCTC
>DATENQ010000060.1:0-17948 GCA_035275005.1 Pyrinomonadaceae bacterium
GACAGCACCAGCATTAGCGAGATTGCAGTTATTCTAAGCATCTTCGGTTCTCCTCAAATTAGGCGACCGTTTCGCGTACGACTTCCTCGGGCGAGGTCACGCCGAGCCGAATCTTGTACAGACCGGATTCGCGCAACGTGATCATGCCGTCGTCGATCGCCTTCTTTCTCAATTCAAGTGCGGAAGCTCCGATGAGGATCAACTCACGAATCTCGTCGGTGATTTCCATCACTTCGTAAAGACCGATTCGTCCCTTGTAGCCTGTGTTATTGCACGTCGAACATCCCTTGCCTTTGAAAGTCTTCAAGGTTTTGGCTTCCTCGGTTGAGAACCCCACTTCGATTAGCGCTTCGACTGGGGTTTGATGTTCTTGTTTGCAATCCTTGCAGATGCGGCGAATCAGTCGTTGTGCCTGGATGAGGTTTACGCTGGTGGCGACAAGAAAGGGTTCGATGCCCATGTTCATAAGGCGGGAAATAGTTGAGGGAGCATCATTGGTGTGGAGGGTAGAGAGGACGAGGTGACCAGTGAGTGCGGCTTTGATGGCGATCTCGGCCGTTTCGAAGTCGCGGATTTCACCGACCAGAACGATGTTTGGATCCTGGCGCAGGAAAGAACGAAGAGCGGCGGCGAAGTTCAAACCGATCTGCTCTTTCATCTGTACCTGGTTGATACCCGGCAGGTTGAACTCAACCGGATCTTCCGCGGTCATGATGTTTGTGTCGACCGTGTTCAACGACTGGAGCGCGGAGTAGAGCGTGTTTGTCTTACCGCTTCCAGTTGGACCAGTTACCAGCACCATTCCGTACGGCTTGGAAATGTTTCGCTTGAACTTGACGAGCGATTCCGGCTCAAAACCGAGCTTGGTCATGTCGAGCATGAGGTTCTGTTTGTCTAACAAGCGGAGCACGACTTTTTCGCCAAACAGAGTGGGGAGAGTAGAGACACGAAAGTCGAGCTCGCGCGAACGTGAGTCGACTTTCACTTTGATCTTGATACGGCCGTCCTGGGGGAGACGCTTTTCAGAGATATCGAGCTTCGACATGATCTTGATGCGCGAGATCAACGCGTCGCGAAGTTTCAAGGGCGGGTGCATCACGTCGTAGAGCACGCCGTCGATGCGGAACCTGATGCGCAACTCTTTCTCGTAAGGCTCGACGTGTATGTCAGACGCGCCGCGGCGCAGGGAATCGACTAGCAGCACGTTGACGAGACGCACGACGGGTGCGTCTTCGCTCATGCGCGAGAGCGTGGAGAGATCGATCTCCTCGTTGTCTTCAACTACTTCGACGTCTTCACTGTGTCCATGGTCGAAGTCGATGCTGTCCAGGGAGACGAGGTCGTCTTTCGTGATCGCGCCCGTTCCATTAGAACCTTTGTTACCGTTTTCTTTAACGATCTCTTCTTTTGGAATGGCGAGCTCGATCTCGCGGGAGCTGCCGTAATACTTCGAGATCGCTTGTTGCACACTGCCTTCGGCGACGACGACCGGCTCGACGTTGAGTCCGGTCATGAACTTGACGTCGTCCATGGCAAAGACGTTGGTCGGATCGACCATCGCCAGCGTCAGCGTTGCGCCGACTCGTGAGAGGGGCAAAACGGAATGTTTTTGCGCGACCTCCTGAGGGATGAGGCTGAGGACGTTGGGATCGATTTTGAAGAGATCGAGATTGACGGAAGGAATGCCGTACTGTCGCGACAGCACGGCAGTGATCATGTCGTCACTAATAAGGCCAAGCTTCACCAGATTAAAGCCGAGTCGACCACCATGTTCACGTTGGTAGTCGAGTGCCTCTCTCAGGTGTTGCGGGCTAATAAGATTTTCACGAACCAGTATTTCGCCTAGTTTCGCTGACATTTGTGACTCTAAAGCTCGGGAGTGGTAGATCGCCGACTACTGGATGGTGGATTGAGGCGCCGAATGTGGCGCGAGGCATGACCGATTTTCTCAATACAACGATGGCGCTAACATCGTTGTGCAGTCATAGTACCGTTTGAACACTTAGAGTGTCAAGGTAGGATTTCCAGCAAAAATGGTAGGGAAAGTCACAGAAATTAGCCGCGGATTAAACGCCGAATGACGCAGATCTTAATGCTGATCTGCGTCATTCGGCGTCTATCTGCGGCTGAATTGTTATGGGCGCTTGCGCGAGGGTCTGCCGGTTTTTTCCGGAGTTACGTTCTCGCTTTCCTTAAGCGCAGCCAGGATTGCTTTGGCGTCGTCCTTCATCGGGTTTGAATCAGGGGCGACTTCCACGAAGCGCTGGAGGTAATTGGCTGCTTCCTGGAATTTGGCCTTGTCGCCAGTCGCATAAACCGCCAATCCTGCGCCGAGATTCGCTTCAGGGTTATCAGGAGCCGTAGCGAGGATCGCCTTAAACTCCGTTAACGCTTTATCGGCGGCGCCGGCATCGAGCAGCATCTGCGCCATGTCGAGCTGGGCTTTGGCTTTCTTGGCCGCATCCGTTTCGACGGCAATGTAGTCCTTGAACGCCGCGACTCCTTCATCAGCTTTCGTACCATCTGCCTTGCTGACGTAGAGACGCATTGATTCAGCCTGCGTGAGCATCGCGGCGTATTTGTTAGCGGTGTATCTCTGTACTTCGGCCTGCTCAGCCGGAGCCGGCTGGGCCTTGATCAAGGTCACTGCCTTAGAGGCTGTTTCCGCGGCGGCTTTGAAGTCTTCCTTGGCCGCTGCGAGACCGGCGGTCTTACCTGCATCGTCCAACGTCTTTGACGTGATCGTGGCGTTGAAACGCTCGACACCGCGTCCTTTCAGCGCCACGGCCTTATTGGTCAGAATCGCGGGCTGCTCAGGATCTGCCGCAAGACCTTCGTCATACGCAGTCACCGCGGCTGTGTATTTCTGAATCGCCTCTTCAGAGTTCTTCGCTCTGCTCGCCGTACTCGCCGCGTTCAACGCCTCATTCCCGGCTTTGAAAGTGCGCCCGATGACCTCGTTGGCTTCGGTGATCTTTTTGTTGCTGGCCTCTATCTCTGCATTCTTCTTCATCATCTCTTCGCGCTTGGCTTTGTCAGCTGCGCTCTCAGCGGTACTGGCGGCAGGATTAGCTGTACCACCACCTACTTTTTTGATCTCGTCGAGAGTGAGTCGTCTTCCGTTCCCCGGAGTTAGTACGACCTCGACCTCGATCCCCTGTCCGGCTCTCACCCCTGGGACGAAGTTCGGGTTGGCCGTGGGGTGGCTGGCGGCGACTGTGTAGATGCCGATGAAAGGTATTCCCGCAAATACAAACTCGCCTTTTTTGTTTGTCTTAACGTCGTATTTCGCGGCCATGTCCGTACGGAAGACGTCGATTTGCGCATCAGCGAGGGGAACCTTCTGACCATCTGCCTGCTGCATCACAACTTTTCCGCGGAGTTCGCCGACCTGGGCAAACGTTGTCAGGGACGCTGACGCAACAACGATCGCCACCACGAGTGCTCCGTAAAAATATCTGCTAATCATCGAAAGATTCCTCCATCCTCTGCGGGCTGTACGCTGCGAAACTGATTCGTAGGATGCGCCCACATTCTTTACCGGTTGTAATAAATATTTGCCTGAAAGAGTGTCTAAACTTAATAAGCAAAACGATTACTGTCAAGCAGGTAGGGTATCGGATCGACGGCCCCCGCCTCACGAAATGCACGCAGCCGCAGCGCGCACGAATCACAGTTGCCGCAGGCCAGTTCCGATTCCTGGTAACAGGACCAGGTCAGGTGCAAAGGCGCTCCGAGCTCGACGCCGCGCTGGACGATCCCCGACTTTCGCATTCCGATCACGGGGGTTTCGATCGTGATGTGAGTTTCGGGCCTGGTGCCGATGTCCAGTACCTTTTGAAACGCGTCGTAAAACTCAGGACGGCAATCGGGATAACCGGAAGAATCTTCCGCCACTGCGCCTATATAGATTGACGTTGCTCCGATCACTTCACCCCAACTCACCGCCGCGGCGAGCAGGTGAGCGTTTCTAAAAGGAACGTAACTCGATGGAATGCCTGGCGCGGAAAGATTAGCGGCAGTGACCGGGAGTGAATTGTCGGTGAGTGATGAGGCGCCGATTCTGGCGAGTTGTTCGAGTGAAATGACGAGACGCGACTTGACGTCGAAATAGTCTGCCAGGGCCTCGAACGATTGGCGTTCGCGTTTCTCAGTGCGTTGACCGTAAGAGACGTGCAGAAACGCGAGCTCGTCGTTCTCTTCGCGAGCGATTGCGGCGGTAACGCAGGAGTCCATACCGCCTGAGACGAGACAGATGGCGAGCTTTGGTCCGTCCGTCTCTTCAGACTCGAGTGTTTCAGTTTCGACTTCGGTCGAGCCGCCCATCAAACTCCTTTCACGTCGGGTCCCCAGATGTATTTGTGCAGTTGCAACTGCATGCGTACTTTCAAACCGCTGCCGGCGACCCAGTCTGCCAGTGCTTGCAGATCGACGAGGCCCCAGGCGGGAGAAATCAGGACCGCGTTCGTGCGCGATTCCAGATCATGCTTTTCGATTAGGCTCTTTGCATAGAGCCAGTCGCCTTCGTCCGCGATCACAAATTTCACTTCGTCTTTGTCAGCGCGCAGTCGTTCGAGGTTTGACCAATCGTTCCTCGCCTCTTCACCGGAAGCCGGACACTTAATGTCGAGAATCACTTTCGCGCGCGGATCCAGACCGGCGGTCGAGACGTAGCCGCCCGTTTCCACGAGCACTTCGTAACCTTCATCGCAGAGGCGCTCTATTAATTTAAAGGCTTCTTGCTGGGCGAGTGGCTCGCCTCCCGTAACCTCGACGAGTTTGCACCCAAAGGCATTTACCTGGGCCATGATGTTGTCGATGGAGACGTGTTCGCCGCCGCTGAATGTGTACTCGCTGTCGCACCATACACAACGCATCGGGCAGCCCGTCAGGCGTACAAACGTACACGGACGGCCTGCGTGAGTTGATTCGCCCTGAATGGAGCGGAATATTTCGGTAACGCGCAGCATTGGTCGGTAAGAGTTTGCCACAGATTTTCACGGATGAACACGGATCGAAATCTGTGTTCATCCGTGAAATCCGTGGCTAAAACGTGCATCAAACGACTACTGGGAGTGATAGGATTAAGTTCCGTGGAATCCGGTAAACACGAAACGTTAATGTACGAAGGCGCCGCTCGATTGCTTGCCCGCGCGAGCGATAGCCGTTCCCTCGCGCGTGAGTCTCTGGTACCTCGTGTTTCCGCGGCGGTCGAGAAGTATCTATTAAGGAACGACCCAAACACTTCAAAAGCGGAGATCTCGAAGTTCATCGACGAGATGCAGGCTGACGATCTCTGTTTGATCATCGCTTGCGAAAGTGGTGATGAAAACGCCTGGAACGATCTGGTCGAACGATTTACCGCAACTGTTCGCTCCGCGGCTCGTTCTGCCAGTGCGAATGAAGACGCCGCCGAAGATCTGGCCCAGTCGATCTGGGCCGAGCTCTACGGACTGCGGACGAAGAAAGACGGAAAGCCTGCCAGTAAGCTCGCCTATTACTCGGGGCGCGGCTCGCTGGCCGGATGGCTGCGCGCGGTGGTGGCCCAACTCGCAGTCGACATGTTCCGCAAACAGTCGCGGCTGGTGCAAACAGAAGAGGACGCGGATCTCGATCGCCTCGCACGCGATTCGAACATCGGCGAAGGCCAGCCGGTACTCGCCGGCGCCGGCATCCTGACTCCCGAGGAGTCGATATCAAGTCGTTTCGCGCAGAGTGACATGCAACAGGCGTTGAATCGCGCCGTTCAGGAACTGGCTGCTGAAGATCGTTTGTTAGTGAAACTGTATTACTTTGACAACCTGCGGCTGCGTGAGGCTGGTGCAGTATTGGGGGTACACGAGGCGACGGCGAGCCGCCGTTTAGCGCGCATCCAAACTGACTTGCGCAAGCGAGTGGCCAGGATCCTGATCGACGAGCGTGGTTGGACACAGGCGGAAACGGAAAAATCGTTTGCCGAAGTAGCGCAGCATTTGGATACAGATTTGGAGGGGCTATTGAGAAAAGAGAGCGTTTCTTAAGCCAAAGTTTGACTGCAAGGTATGACGACGTTTACGTTCTTTATTAAGGGATGAGACAGGAAGCTAACAACGAGATGGATCTTTTGTTGCGGCGACTAGGGCGGCAACAACAGACCTCCGCGTCCGGCGATCATCTCGATGCCGACGAGCTCAGTTCGTATGCGGAGAATGTATTGCCACCCGCGGCACGCGCGCGTTACAGCGAACATCTGGCTGAGTGTACACGCTGCCGGGATCTCGTCGTCCAGCTCAGCTCGTCCGCGGGTGTGGTTGTCGCGCAGGAGACTGCCCAAGTCTCTGCACCTTCAGCGCTGCGAAAGTTTTTGGCGAGTATTTTCTCGCCGATGGTTTTGCGCTATGCAGTTCCGGCGCTGGGCTTGGTCATAGTTGCGGCGATTGGTTTCATGGTTTCGCGCAATGAGGGAATTTCGAATAGTCCAGTCGCAGATGTCAGATACAAACAACCGGATCAGGGACTTGCTGCAAGTCAACCATCGTCCTCGCTTGAGAAAGAACCCTCCGCATTTCTCGACAGCAGGGAGTCGCCCAACAAAGCCGTAACAGCGCACGACTCTATCACGCCGTCCGGGACCCCCGCTGCAAACGCCGCTCCAGCGAGCCCGGTCGCTACTGACGCTCCAAAGGACACGGAAGAGCAAGCGAAGAAAGTAGATGAAGAACGGCAACAACCAGAGGCGAAAGAAGCGGAACCGCCAAAACCCGCCGCGGCTGTCTCCGGTTTGAAGAAGCTCGAACCTAAACAGGAAGCAGCAGAGCAAACCGTAACCGTTACGAACGAGCCTGCCGCAGAAAAGGCTAAGACAGAAAATCGCAGCGTGAACGATTTTACGGTAGCGACTCCTCTCGTGAGGAAACGAGCCGAAGCTGGTAGTACGACTGGTGCGGCCTCCGCCAAGCCGATGGCCCAACGCGAGGACACAGCGGACCGAGACAAGAATGACGCTGAGACTCGCACTGTGGCCGGACATCATTTCCGCAAGCAGGGCGGTGTTTGGATCGACACTGCTTACAATTCGCAGAGTTTGACAGAGCTCAAGCGCGGCTCAGAACAGTATCGCGGCCTCGTAGGTGATGAGCCGGAAATCAGACAAATCGCCAGTCAGCTCGAGGGCGACATCATCGTCGTCTGGAAGGGCAAAGGCTACAAAATTCACTAACCACTAAGGTACGAAGTCTCAAAATTTTATTATTGAGATTTGTGTCTTAGTGTCTTTGTGGTTGAAAATGTCATCCATGATGAAGCTTCGACTCTTTCAAAGCGTCGTTATTGTACTGGTAGCGGCGGGCTTTTTGGCTGCTCAACCTCGGAAGAAACCTGCCACCGGCCGCAATCGGACCATCGCCAACATCGTCCGTGAGATCGATGCGCGCAATATCGAGGCGTCGATCAGAAAACTCGTTTCGTTCGGCACGCGCAACACGTTGTCTGAGCAGAACGATCCTAAGCGGGGGATCGGCGCCGCGCGTGACTGGCTCTATGCGGAGTTCCTGAAAGCCGCGGAAGCGTCGCAAGGCCGCATGACTGTCGAGAAGCAGTCGTTCGAACAAGCAAAGGCACCACGAGTCCCGCAGCCGACGATCATCACAAACGTCGTTGCCACGTTGAAAGGAACGCAACCGGAGTCGACTGATCGTATCTACGTCGTCAGTGGTCATTACGATTCGATGTGCAACACTCCGATCGACGCAAAGTGCGACGCGCCGGGAGCGAACGACGATGCCTCGGGAACTGCCGCGGTGCTCGAGATGGCGCGCGTAATGGCGAAGTATGAGTTTGACGCCACGATCGTTTTCATGGCCGTGGCCGGCGAAGAGCAGAGCCTGCTCGGTTCCACGTACTTTGCCGAACAAGCGAAACAGAAGAACTGGCACGTCGACGCGATGTTCACTAACGACATCGTCGGCAATACGCTTGGTGGCAACGGCGTTCGCGACCGCGGCACAGTTCGCGTTTTCTCCGAAGGGGTGCCGTCAAACGAAACCACAGCCGAAGCGACGACGCGCCGCAGCGTTGGTGGCGAGAACGATTCCGCGTCGCGGCAGCTCGCGCGGTTTATCAAAGAGATCGGCGACGCCAATGTGCCGCAGTTTAAAGTGACGATGATTTACCGGCGCGATCGATACGGACGTGGCGGCGATCACATTCCGTTTCTCGAGCGCGGCTATCCGGCGGTGCGGTTCACGGAAATGAATGAAGAGTTCCGGCACCAGCATCAGAACGTGCGCGTTGAGAATGGCGTGCAGTTTGGCGACCTGCCGGAGTTTGTCGACTTCGCATACGTTGCGAACGTGGCACGCGTCAATGCGGCTTCCCTCGCGGCGCTGGCACTGGCGCCTGCGCGGCCAACCGGTGTGGTGATTGTGACGGCGCGACTAACAAACGATACCGATTTGCATTGGGACGCTAACAAGGAGCCGGACCTGGCTGGCTACGAGATCGTTTGGCGTGACACGACGTCGGCGGTGTGGACCAATTCGAAGCCGGTGGGCAACGTTACGAGCTTCACGATGAAAGGGATGTCGAAAGACAACTACTTCTTCGGCGTGAGGGCGATCGACCGCGATGGCAACCGCAGCGTCGTGACCTATCCCCGGCCGCAGGGACGGCAGCAGCCCACGCCTACCAGTACTGGTTTTTAGCCACAGATTGACACGGATGAACACGGATCAGGCAAAAGAAGTCTGATCCGTGTTCATCCGTTAAATCCGTGGCTGTTTTTCCGACCAATCCACGACGGCGAACGTCTAATCGACATGAGGAAATCTATCGCTTTTATTTTGGTGTTGATGATGGCCGCTCAGTCAATCGCTTTCTCGCAAAAGCGGCCGAAAACTCAGAAATTAACCGAGGAGCAGCGCGTCGTTCATGTGCTTAACCGGCTCGGTTTTGGCGCGCGTCCCGGAGATGTTGAGCGAGTTAAGGCGATGGGCCTGGAGAACTACATCAACCAGCAGCTCAACCCCGAGAAGATCGCCGATTCGGTCGCCGAGAACAAAATCAGAGACCTTTCCGTCCTGAACATGACGACGGCGGAGCTCTACGAAAAGTATCCGCAACCCGGACAACTGCTGCGCCAACTCCAGTCGCGTGGGATGCTGCCTGCCGACCTCGCCGAAGCACGTGAGAATCGTGTTAAGGGTGGCGCGAATGCCGCTCCGGGAGAGATGCCGAAAGACGATTCGATGAACGCTCGGCCAGCTCAGCCGCCGGCCGGCAATCCACTCGAAGATCCAAAGTATCGCGAGATGATCGAGAAATATTATCGCGAGAACGGATTGCAACGGCCCGCGCGTATTATCGCGGAGTTGCAGGCGTCGAGGATCCTGCGCGCGGTTTACAGCGAGCGACAGCTTCAGGAAGTGATGGTCGATTTCTGGACCAACCACTTCAACATCTTCGCGAACAAGGGCGCCGATCGCTGGTTACTCCCGTCTTACGATCGCGACACGATTCGCCCGTTTGCGATGTCGAAGTTCTCGACCTTGCTTGAAGCGACGGCGAAGAGTCCGGCGATGTTGTTCTACCTCGATAACTTTCAGAGCGTCAGCGCGAACGCCGGTCGTGGCAACGTGCTCGGGCCGCTCAGACCACAGCGACAACGCCGCGGCATCAACGAAAACTACGCGCGCGAGTTGATGGAGCTGCACACGCTCGGAGTCGATGGCGGCTACACGCAGAAAGACGTGCAGGAAGTGGCGCGCTGTTTTACTGGTTGGACCATCTTCCAGCCGCGTGGTGGCGCGGCGGCCGCGAACGCCATGACGGGCGAGGCGGGCCGTCGAAACGCCGGAACATTCTTCTTCAACGCACGCGTGCATGACGACGGGGAGAAGATAGTCCTCGGTCACAAGATTCCTGCCGGCGGCGGTATGAAAGATGGCCTGATGGTGCTCGACATCCTGACGCATCATCCGTCGACCGCGAAGTTTATCGCCACCAAACTGGTGCGCCACTTTGTTGCCGACAATCCTCCACCGGCGTTAGTCGATCGCGTTGCCGCGACTTTCACGAAGACTGACGGCGACATTCGTGAGACGCTCAAAACGATCTTCTTCTCAAACGAATTCAACTCCACCGAAGCTTACCGCGCGAAGATCAAGCGACCGTTTGAACTTGTGATCAGCGCTATCAGGACGCTGGGCGCCGATACCAATGGTGGACCAGGCACGCACCGGTGGATCGAGCGCATGGGCGAGCCACTTTACGGATTTCAAACGCCAAACGGTTATTCCGATGCGGCGGAGAGTTGGGTGAACACCGGTGGCTTGCTCGAGCGAATGAACTTTGGCCTGGCTTTGGCGAGCAACCGTATTCCCGGTGTCAACGTCAATCTCTCGAAGCTGAACACGGATCAGTCGAAAGTGATGGACGACTATCTGAAGATTCTTCTCGCTGGTGAGATTTCAGCCGCCACCAGGGAAGCGATGCTGAAGCAGTTGGACAAATCAGATCCGGTTACAAAAGTCGTCGGATTAATTTTGGGGACACCGGAGTTTCAAAGGCAGTGACGTTTTCTCACGCAAAGACGCAAAGTCGGCAAAGAGAATTCATCACTTACTTTTGCATCTTTGCGCCTTTGCGTGAGAGTTTTAGGAAGGGCTTATGAACCGCAGATATTTTCTTAAATCAGGCAGCATCGCACTGGCGAGTGTTGGCATGTCGCTTTCAGCGCCGGGGTTTCTCAATCGTGTCGTGCTGGGCAATGCTCTAACCGGTGGCGGAAAGCGAAAGACCCTGATCGCGATCTTTCAACGCGGCGCGGTGGACGGGCTCAACATGGTGGTCCCGTTTGGTGAGTCAAACTACTACTCGGTACGTCCCGCGATTGCGATTCCGAAGCCGGAGTCAGGCAATGCTGAGTCAGCTATAAATCTCGACGGCTTCTTCGGACTGCACCCGTCGATGAGCTCCTTCAAACCATTGTGGGACTCAAAGCGTCTCGCGATCATTCATGCCGCAGGCTCGCCGGACAACACACGTTCGCACTTCGACGCGCAGGATTACATGGAGTCGGCGACGCCCGGCGTAAAGTCGACCAGCGATGGTTGGTTGAATCGTTACTTGCAGAGCAAAGAAGATCCGGATCGTTCGTTATTCCGCGCGGTGGCGATAAAAAAGACGATGCCTCGAACGCTGCAGGGACGAGCGCAGGCCGTGGCGATGACGAATCTGGCGGAGTTCACGATTCGTGCCGGCAAGTCTTCCGCGAATCTCCAAAATGGTTTTGAAGCGATCTACGCACGCAAAAACAACGATCCTTTAGCCGACATGGGGCGCGAGACGTTCGAAGCTGTCAACTATTTGAAGCAAGCGAATCCGGAGCAGTACAAACCCGAGAACGGCGCGCAGTATCCGCGCAACGCGTTTGGCAATTCGTTGTTACAGATCGCGCAGCTCATCAAAGCAGGAGTCGGTTTGGAGGTAGCCTTCACAGATCTCGACGGTTGGGACACCCACGTTAACCAGGGCAACTCGCGCGGGCAACTTGCAAATCTTTTGCAGCAGTTCAGCTCCGGCATCGCGGCGTTGTATCAGGACCTGGGCCAACGAATGGACGATGTAGTAATCCTGACGATGTCTGAGTTTGGCCGGACTGTACGCGAGAACGGCAACCGCGGCACAGACCACGGCCACGCAAATGCGATGTTTGTAATGGGCAACAGCGTGCGCGGCGGCAAAGTCTACGGGCGCTGGCCCGGCCTCAAAGACGATCAACTCAACGAGGGCCGCGACCTCGCCCTCACCACCGACTTCCGCGACGTCTGCGGCGAAATCGCCACGCGCCACCTCGGCAGCAAAGACACTAAATCCATCTTCCCCGGCTACGCCTTAAGCTCATCACATTTCAAAGGCTTCCTTAGTTAAGCCACAAAAGGCATAAAAGGTGCAAAGAAATTATTAGCCACGGATTTCACGGATAAACACTGATCCGTGTTCATCCGTGAAATCCGTGGCGTTTTCTTTTATGTGCTTTTTGTGCCTTTTTGTGGCTGTATAATCGCGTCAGATGACGCTTAAGCCAAAGGTATTGCGATTCGAGTCGTTGCCTTCGACAAATACTGAATTGGCGCGATTGGCGTCTGCGGGTGCTGCTGAGGGACTCGCGGTTGTCGCTGATGAGCAGACGGCGGGGCGGGGGCGTTTGCAGCGCCAGTGGTTGTCGCCCAAAGGTGCGGGGCTTTATTTTAGTATTCTCTTGCGGCCGAAGATTCCCACCGAGCATTGGCCTCTGATCACATTCATGGCCGCACTTGCGGTCGGAGATGCACTGACTGAAGCGGTCGATCTCCAAACAGATATCAAGTGGCCAAACGATCTTCTTGTAAACGAACGGAAAATTTGCGGCATACTGGCGGAAGCGATTGAGACGCCCGCGGGACGCGCGGTCATTTTGGGAATCGGGATCAACCTGACTCAAAGTGCATTTCCGCCTGACCTGGCAAACGTGGCGACGTCAGTATCGGAAGCAACTGGCGGCCGCGCAGAACGTGAAACAATACTCGCCGCTTTGTTATCAACTTTGTCGCGCTGGTATGCATTGCTGAATGAACCGGAAAAGATCGTCGCTGCATGGTGCAGCAGATCGTCTTACGCGAGTGGAAAGTTAGTGCAGGTCAGTAACGGCGATGAAGTGTGGCAAGGTACAACTTGCGGAGTCGAGCGCGACGGAGCGCTGCGGCTCAGCACCGCGAGTGGTGAAATCAAATTAGTGAGAGCCGGAGACGTTTACAGCGTTAGATCGTCCAGTTAACGAATGCGCATAATTCTCAACACGTTTGGTTCCTTCGGTGACATTCATCCGTACATGGCGATCGCGATGGAGTTGCAGGGCCGCGGGCACACGCCGGTGATCGCTGCGATGCCGTTGTATCGCGAGAAGATCCTGGGCGCTGGTTTAGAGTTTGCGCCCGTGCGGCCCGACATAGCACCGCCCAAAGAACAAGACACGGAACTGGTCGAGAAGATCATGGATCCAAAGAACGGACCAAGGTTTCTCATGGACGAAGTTGTATATCCGGCGGTGCGTGACAGTTATGAAGATCTGCTAAAAGCAGTCGACGGCGCGGATCTACTGGTTACACATCCGGCGGCGCCTGCTGGTCCATTGGTCGGTCGAAAAACGGGAATGCCCTGGATCTCGACCGTGCTGGCGCCCATGTCATTCCTCTCCGCGTACGATCCACCCGTGCCGCCTTTCTGGCAGTGGATGAGAAAGCTCAGAGTGCTTGGTCCAGGCTTCATGGGCTTGCTGCTGAACACTATGAAGAACACCTACAAGGCAAAGGCGGTGACGGAATTTCGTGACGAGCTCGGTCTTCCAGACACGGGGAATCCGATGTTTGAAGGCCAGCATTCTTCAACGCTGGTGTTGGCGCTGTTCTCGGAAGTGTTTGCAAAGCCTCAGCCTGACTGGCCACCGCAAACAAAGATCACCGGCTTTTGTTTTTACGACGGCCATCTCGAATCACAGATGTCGCCAGAACTACTTCGCTTTCTGGACAACGGTGCGCAGCCAATCGTCTTCACTTTGGGTTCATCGGCCGTGTGGGTTGCGCGTGATTTCTTCCACGAAAGCATTGAAGCTGCAAAACGTCTTGGCCGGCGCGCCGTGCTGATAATCGGTGACGAGCGGAACCGGTTGAGTTCACTTCCGGAGGGAATCATTGCGGTTGATTACGTGCCTTATCAGTCGCTGTTGCCGCGGGCGTGTGCGGTGGTCCATCACGGCGGCGTTGGCACAACATCGCAGGGCTTGCTGGCGGGTGTGCCTACACTGATTGTTCCTTTCGCTTTCGATCAATCGGACAACGCCGAACACGCTTACAAGATCGGCACGAGCCGCACACTCTATCGCAAAAACTATCTCGCGCCGCGCATTGCAAAAGAGCTTCACGAACTACTCTCGCAACCTCGTTACGCTCGCCGGGCGCACGAGGTCGGCCAGCGACTGAAGCAGGAAGATGGCCCGGGTCGAGCAGCGGATCTGATCGAGGCGGTCCTGTCCGGACATCAAAACCGTAACGAGGAGCTCGTCTATGCTTCTGGTGATTGACGCCGGCAACACAAACGTCAAGCTGGGAGTCTTTCGCGGAGCTGACCTGGTTGCGCAATGGCGTTTGGCTATCGATCCGGAAAAAAATGCAGCGGAAGTACGAAGTCTATTCGAGCAGCACGGACTTGATCTCAAAGAGATCGAAGGCGTTGCTATATGCTCGGTAGTGCCACCGTTGGACCAGGCGCTCAAGCGAATGGCTGAAGCCGAGTTTGATTTAACGCCGCTGTTCGTCGATCACACTACCGACACGGGTTTGAAAATTCTTTACGACTCGCCCTCAGAACTCGGCGCCGACAGGATTGTCGACGCTGCCGCAGCCGTGGCAAAGTATGGGGCTCCTTGTATCGTCGTCGACTGTGGCACCGCGACGACGTTCAATGCCGTTAACGCTGCGCACGAATATCTCGGCGGTGTGATTGCGCCCGGAATCATGATCTCCGCTGAAGCCCTATTTTCACGCGCCGCGAAATTGCCGCGTGTGGAAATCAAGCGACCAGACAAAGTCATCGCTACCTCGACTATCGGCGCGATGCAATCGGGTCTTTACTATGGCTACGCCGGACTGGTTGACGGTGTGTTGGGCCAGATGATCGCGGAACTGGGCTCACAGCCGCGCGTGATTGCGACCGGCGGTCTGGCGCCGCTCATCGCCGGTGGCTCGAAGTTTATCGAAGAGGTTGACCGCACGCTTACACTCGACGGATTGCGATTGATCTACGAAAGAAATTTAGCCGCGGATTAACGCAAATAACGCAGATCTGATCTGCGTCCATCGGCGTTAATCTGCGGTTAAAATACTGAATTGAACTACTTCAACTACTTCACCGAAATCGAGGATGCATTCGTCAGGCGACGCGGTAAGCATCTCTTTCTCAGCCCGATGGACTGGGCGTTGATGGAGACGTGGAAACAGCAGGGAATCCCGTTGCACATCGTGCTGCGCGGCGTTGAGAAGTCGTTTGATTCTTTTGAGGCCCGGCCGCGCAAGCGTACGGTGAAGTCGCTGCTTTATTGCCAGGAAGAAATTGAAGCCCAGTACGCGGAATGGGTTGAGGCCAGAGTCGGCTCAGCGTCAAACTCAGACAACAATGAGCCCGACTCAGACAAGACGCCTTTCTCGTTTGCCGCGATCAGCGAACACTTGCAGCGCAACCGGACTTCTCTCGCTGACCTGGCTCGCTCGCGCCACAAAGAAGACGATCTTTCCGAAGCTCTCACGCGGGCCGCAACATTGCTCGTCGACATTGAGAGCGACTTGACGAGCGGTGCCACGCTCGACACACGCAAGCTCGAAGACTCTTTGACCGGACTCGAAAGAATGCTAAACGATGCGATGCTTGCCGTCGTAAGTGTTACAGCGCTGGACGAGTTGAACAAGGAAGTTAAGGAGAAACTCAAACCATATCGCGCGCAAATGGAAGCTGCCGCTTACAAACAGACTTTCGACAACCTGCTGCTGAAGCGTTTGCGGGAGCAGTTCGCCGTGCCGCGACTCAGCTTGTTTTACGTTTGATTAGAAAAGGAGAACGTGATGGCTGAAATGACAATCAGACGCTTCGGCGTACTCTCGGTTGCAAAGATATACGGACTGCTGATGTTCTTGTTCGGACTGATCTTCGGAGTGATCTATGGTTTGATTCTCATCGTGTTTGGCGCGGCAATTTCGGCGATGGGACCAAACCGCGACGCGGCCGCGGGCGGCATCGGCACGGTGGCGATGGGCGTTGGCATGATGATCGGTTTGCCGCTGTTCTACGGCATCCTGGGATTCATCATGGGAGCCATCGGCGCGCTGATTTACAACGCAGTGGCGGGAATTATCGGCGGCGTGAAGTTTGAGCTCGAAGGTGTGCAAGAGGAGTACGCGCCTCCGCCGCCGCCGCACCAGTGGGCCCCGAATCAGTATCCGGCGCAGTAGAAGCAGTGGTTTTAGAAGTTGAGGTGGAACGAATTCTTCCCGGCGGCATGGGGTTGGCTCATGCCGGCGGGAAGACTGTTTTTGTATCGCTCGCAGCGCCGGGGGATCGACTTCGCGTGCGCGTTGAGCGCGAGCAGGGGAATGTACTGTTTGCTTCGATTGAAGAGATCATCGAGCCGTCACCGTCGAGGATTGAGCCGCCGTGTCCGTACTTCGGCCGTTGTGGTGGTTGTGACTTTCAGCAACTGACTTACGAAGCGCAGCTCGCAGCCAAGGCGGAGATCATTCGCGACTGTTTGCACCGCATTGCGCGTATCGAGAATGTTCCTGACTTTGTCGTCACGCCTTCACCTGACAACTGGCGCTATCGAATGCGTGCGACATGGCAGATCGATCGCGAGCAGCGCACCATTGGTTACTACGAACGCGGATCGAGACGCGTTTGTGACGTGGTCGATTGCGCCGTTTTGCGACCGGCGTTGCAGGAGAAGCTGGAGGAGGTTCGAGCGACTGAGTGGCGGCAGGTTCCCGAAGAGTTGAAACATCTCGACGTGGTGCAGGGAGAGAATGGAGTTTCGTTCGCTCCGCCGTTTGCCGGGTTTCACACGAGCGAGTTGAGTGTGACGGTGCGAGGCGAGGTTTACCAGTTCAATGCTGAGGCGTTTTTTCAGATCAATCGGTCGCTGCTTGGACCGTTGATCGATTTTGCGCTGGGCGATGTGTCGGGTGAGAGTGTTCTGGATCTTTATTGCGGGGTTGGGTTGTTTACACTGCCGCTGGCGCGACGCTTTAAGAATGTCGTGGCGGTGGAAGCGAACCCGGCTGCGACACGTTTTGCACGTAGAAACTTGCAACAGGCGGCGTTGACGAATGCGCGCGTGATCACGGCGACTGTTACTGACTGGTTTCGTAGTCGTCCTGTTGGCCCAGTTGATTTCGTATTGCTGGATCCGCCACGTGCAGGGGCTGAGTCGGCGGTGATCAAAGGGATTCTTGATTTGCGTCCAGCTGCGATCTCTTACGTTTCCTGTGACCCGGCGACACTTGCTCGGGATCTGAAGAAGCTCATCGCAGGCGGATACGCGATCGACTCAATCGCTGGTTTCGATCTATTTCCACAGACTCATCACGTCGAGACTGTAATCCGCTTAAGTTAAGCCACAAAAGGCACAAAATGAAGTCAGAGAACTAAGAAAAGAACAAGTCAGGAAGAGGGCCTTGCCCCGCTTGTCAAATTCAAACAGCCTGACTTGTTCCATTCTTCTTGATTGTACTTTTTGTGCCTTTTGTGCTTTTTTGTGGCTAACAAATGAATCCTCACCGAAGCCTGTTTAGTCAGCATCCTCTTACTCAACTTGCTGTCGCGTTTGCGACAGGTATCTGCGCGGCACACTATTATTCGTTGGGCACTGCGGTAGTCGTGGGCGCAGTGTGTTCGGCGCTCGCGGTGGGGCTTGTGCAGAAGAGAAGAGTGCGTTTGGCAGGGTTGATATTGTTGATGGCGATGTCCTGCGCGGGTGTCGTGCTGGCTTTGTTGGAGAGGCGTGTCGATGAATCGAGCGAGCTCAAGAGGTTTGTAAATAGACCTGTGATGCTGACGGGTGTGTTGGATGGTCCGCCGGAGTTCGCACGCGACCGGGTTTATTTGTCGTTGCGTGTTGAGAGTGTCGACTCTGAAGCGATCGCAAACGGACGAGTGTCGCTAATGGCGCCGTTTCGGAATGTCGCAACAGCTGAAAGCTACAGAGCGTTGCAACTTCGCTATGGAACTCGTGTCAGCGTCAGAACAACACTCGATCGCACCGGCAACTATCGTAATCCTGGTGTCTCACCGCTGCATGAATATCTGGATAGCAGGGGCTATGACGCTACCGGGATCATAAGAGGGCCGGGTTCAATCGCGCGGCTCGATGACACTCGCGTCTTTCCACT
>DATENQ010000061.1:0-3184 GCA_035275005.1 Pyrinomonadaceae bacterium
TCCGCTGAAGGATCCCGATCGCGATCCGGTCGAAGCGATTTTCCGACAACTCGCGCGCTTTCAACTCTTCCACACACCGCCTTCGAAACCAAAGACGGACAAGTACGAAGGCGTAACAAAGCCCGACGCTAAAGCCTACGCCGAATGGCAAGGCTACGAGCAGACCGAGCTTCCCTCGCCCGATGATTTCAAAGACATTTACGACTTTCACAAAATCGCCGGCGCGATGAACCAGTATCCGACGCTGCTGCGCAAACTCGGCCTGGTAGTTGACGTGCTGATTTCGCGTCACGCGTTCGATCCGTCGCCTGATGCGCTGCTTTCCGTGAGCGTGACTTTGCCGGGAGAACGGCCTGAGCGTCAACCTGATGCTTCGCCACGCACTCATGCACTCCTCGACGCGAATCGCTTTCAAGCTGTACCGCGAAAACCAACGGCTGCGTTGCGCGTCGCCGATGGTCTGCTCGATCTCGATCCGAAGACGTTCAGTTTGCTCCAGTCGGACGTCGACGGCTCAGCGATGAAGGTCATGAACTTTGCCAGATCGTTGTTGCTGCTGCGCGAGAAAACCGATCAGAAAATCGATCCGGTGACACGCCACGAGCGCGAGCTTGGCGCTCCGGCCTTGCGCAACGCCGGTCTCGTGCTGGTCCAGGCCAAACGGGATGAAGCGCTCAGCACCGCGATCAAGACGCAGGACGGTTTCAACGACAACGCGAACGCCACGCCACCGAAACCATCCGAAATGGTTGCCGAGGATCTCGTGCGTGGTTATCGGATCGACATTTGGGACGACGTCTCTAAACGTTGGCACTCGCTCTGCGAACGCAGCGCCACTTACGACGTCGGCGATGGCGCTGCCTTACTTGACGTCGCGCGCGAAGAAGGAACCGTCAAACTCGCGGCAACGACGTCGCCTGACAAGACAAACAACGCGGACATCATCTGGCTCCACGAAGCATTAGTGACGTGGGCCGGTTGGGGTTTGTGTGCGCCACCGCCAGGCAAAACAATTCATCATCGCGCGACGACCAAAGACAAGAACGGAAAGGAAATCGTCGTGCATGACGATGAGGTCGGCGATCCTGAAGCCGAAGTGCCGCCCGAATTGCGTCTGCAAACAGTCTTCAAAAGTTTGCCCGGCACCCTCCCGCGACTGCGTTATGGAAGGCGCTATTGGATTCGGGCGCGTGTAGTCGATCTGGCAGGCAACTCACTTGAACTTCAGCGGCGAGACTTTGGACCAGAGCAGTCGAGAGACAATGCGATTCTTTATCAGCGTTACGAACCGATCTCGGCGCCGGCGCTCGCGTTGTTGAAAGACAATGGCGGCGCTACCAATCGACCGGAAGAAGGCGAATCGATGGAACGCCTCGCCATTCGTTCCTTCAACGACACCCCCTCGTTGAATTCCGTGACGGCGACTCAAAGAGCGTTCCGCATTGCGGTGCCGCCGCGCACGACGCAACGGGAAGCCGAACAGCACGGCATGTTGGACCGCGCGGGCAAGGTCGATCCTTCATTCTTCGCGATGCTCGCGGCGAAGGACAATTCACTCGCTGAAGAAAAAATAATGAGCGCGGGGCCTATTGACGGCGAGCCGGTCGAGACCGGTTATTCCGTGATGGTTGACGGCGACGAGCTACCGTATTTACCCGATCCTCTTGCGCTAAAGGTTGCTGCGCGGCTGATCGATCATCCGGCGTTTCCGAGTGAAAAGATCATCACGATTCCGTTTTACCTCGCCGGCGCAGGTTGGCCTGATGCATTGCCATTCAAGATCGAGATCTACGAAGACGCGGCCGATACTCCCCACTTCGACGCGGCTTCACGCACGTTACTGGTGCCGTTACCGAAAGCCGCGCGCGTTACGTTGCGACTCAGCGCGGAAGCGAGTAGCGAAGCGTTGCGTTTGCTGGCGCTCTGGAATTTGTTGACCCCCGCGCAGATCAATCAGCTCGTCACGATCGGTCGTGAACAGATGACGCTCGAAAGGATGGCGCATTTCGGCCAGCACTGGATGTTGACGCCGTGGCGCAATGTCGAACTGGTCCATGCCGTGCAGCGGCCGCTGATCACGCCGGAGTTTGTAAGTCTCAATGTGTTTCGCAATTTATCGGATACATTCGCCATGCCGAGATTCAATTCGACGTGCAGCATTCCGAGCACCGATCGGCTCGACCTTCGTGCAGCGTGGAGTGAGCCACACGATGACGTCACGAAAGACGTGCTCGAAAACGTTCCGCGTCTGGACCATGCGTTCTCGATCAAGATTACGGATGAGAAGTCTTACGTAGAAGAGTTGCAGGAATACAGACCGGTGAATGGCAAACCCGACGAGGTCGAGATAAACGGCGATCGTGCGCTCCAGTTCGGAAGAAAGGTCCACGAGTTCCACGACACACGTTACCGAAGAGTCAAATATTGGCTGGAAGCGACGACGAAGTTTCGCGAGTATCTGCCGGCGAGTTTGTTGACCGAGACAGTCGACGGTGAAATCAAACCGACTGAGGAACACATCAAGGTCACAGGTTCTGAGGAGATCAGGTGGATCGAATCTTCTGCGCCGCCGCCGGCGCCCGAGATTCTCTACGTCGTGCCGACGTTTGGCTGGGTCCGTTCGCAGACCGAGACGCAGCAGAGCAGCTTGCGTCGCGGCGGTGGTTTGCGTGTTTATCTTAATCGGCCGTGGAACGCGACGGGCTACGGTGAAATGCTTGCCGTAGTTCTGCCGCCTGCGAACTTCAACGGCGATCTCGATTCGGTGCCGGAGAAACTTCCGTACAAGAAGTTCATCACGCAATGGGGCAACGATCCGATCTGGCTCAGCCCGTTCGTTCCGGGACTGGCGCCGAAGCTCAACAACTTTCCGCTTGCACGCACCAAACCGGATCCGGACGGCAAATGGCTGCCGAGTTTTGCGCCAGTCGAGGAAGCCGATCAAAGACCTGGTCCATTTCCGACGACGGGACTCGTGCCTCCTGAGTTTCGGACTGGACCAGTGTTCGTCGACATTGCGCCGCATGATGTTTTCTACGATGACGAACGGAAGCTTTGTTATTGCGACATCGAAGTGACGTGGGGCGCTTCGTATTATCCGTTCATTCGTCTGGCGCTCGCGCGTTATCAACCGACGTCAGTCAGCACGGCACATCTGTCGACCATAGTGTTTGCTGATTTCATG
>DATENQ010000062.1:0-3233 GCA_035275005.1 Pyrinomonadaceae bacterium
AAGGGGATTTTATGTGCGGCATTAACGGGATAGCGTTTTCGAGCCGGTCGGGGCGAGTGGTCTCGCGCGAGGTGCTCGAGGCGATGCGCGACGTCATCACGCATCGCGGGCCTGATGAAGACGGGCTGTTCATCGATCGCAACGTCGGGCTTGGTCATCGCCGGTTGAGCATCGTCGACGTGGCTTCGGGTCATCAGCCGATGACCAACGAAGACTCGTCGCTGCACATCACCTACAACGGCGAGATCTACAACCACGCCGACTATCGCGAATCTCTCGAAGCCGGCGGCCACGTCTACGCCACCCACTGCGACACGGAAACCATCCTCCATCTCTACGAAGAGCACGGTTCGGCCTGCGTCGATTACCTGCGCGGCATGTTTGCGTTTGCGATCTGGGACAGGGGCAAACGCGAACTGTTCATCGCGCGCGACCGCCTGGGAGTGAAGCCGCTTTACTACGTTCACACCGATGACGGCTCGCTCTACTTCGGCTCCGAAATCAAAACGCTGCTCGAAGCTCGCGCCGTCAGACCTGAGATCAACTACGCCGTTCTTTCTGATTATCTCGCCAACCACTCGCCTTCCGGCGAAGAGACGCTTTTCCGCGGAGTAAAACGTCTCCTGCCCGGCCACGTCATGACCTGGCGCGACGGTGAGTTGTCGATTCGTCGTTACTGGGACGTCGACTTTACCAAGGAAGAAGCGCGCGACGACAAGACTTATATTCAGGAATGGACTGATCTATTTCGCGAATCGGTGCGTTTGCGGCTAATGGCTGACGTTCCGCTCGGAATGTTTCTGTCCGGCGGCATCGACTCCTCCGCGATCGCCGCGGTGATGAGCGGCATGGTCAGCGAGCCGATCAAGACTTTTTCCGTCGCCTTCGCCGAACGTGAAGCAAACGAGCTCGAATACGCGCGCATCGTCGCTCAAGCTTACAAAACAAATCATCACGAGATCGTCGTAAGTCCGGAACAGTTTTTCACCGCGCTGCCGCGCCTGGTTTGGCACGAAGACGAACCGTTGGCCCATCCGTCGAGCGTTGCGCTTTACTTCGTTTCGCTCCTTGCGTCGCAACACGTGAAAGTAGTGCTGACCGGCGAAGGAAGCGATGAGATGTTAGCGGGCTACGGGCGTTATCGTCGCACGATCTGGAACCTCGCCCTCGGCCAGCGTTACAAAAGATTCACGCCGTCAGTCGCGCGCGACACGATCCGCAAACAGATCGAGCGCATGATGCCCGGCGGTCGCATGCGGCAGAAGTTGATGCGGACTTTTCTCGTGCTATCGCCTGAGCTCGAGAGCATCTACTTCGACAACTTCGCCGTCTTTCCCGCGCCGATGCAGCAGCACATGTTCACGCGCGAGACGATGGATCGAATTCACAGCGTCGATCCTTACGTCGAGCTGCGCCGCCTGCTCGAGCGAACGAAAGACCTGTCATTGCTAGACGGCCTGTTGTACGCCGACATCAAGACTTACCTGCACGAGCTCTTGATGAAGCAGGACCAGATGAGCATGGCGACGTCGATTGAGAGTCGCGTGCCGTTTCTCGATCACAAGCTGGTGGAGTTCACGGCGCGGATGCCGGAAACGATGAAGCTGCGCGGCGGCACGACGAAGTACGTGCTCCGCGAGAGTATGAAAGGCGTCCTGCCGGAGAAGATCCTGTCGCGCAGCAAGATGGGTTTCCCGGTGCCGATTGGCAGTTGGTTTCGTGGGCCATTCAAGTCTGTGATCGATGAATACGTGTTGAGCGACCGGGCGTTGTCGCGCGGCATCTTCGCCCCCGACTTCGTGCGCAAAATCGTAGCGCTGCATCAAGCCGGTGAAGATCATGCAGAGCGGCTGTGGTCGCTACTCAACTTTGAAATGTGGCTGCGAAGATTCTTTGACACTGAAGAATTACCTTCCGCCGAGATGGCGCTGGAAAA
This sequence comes from Pyrinomonadaceae bacterium, assembly GCA_035275005.1. GTDB lineage: Bacteria > Acidobacteriota > Blastocatellia > Pyrinomonadales > Pyrinomonadaceae > PSRF01. The sequence continues at coordinate 1,937 of DATENQ010000062.1, forward strand.
GAGCTTGGTGAGTGTGTAGGAATTTTTCACGCAAAGGCGCAAAGCCGGCAAAGTCTGCGTGAAATTCCGATGATTGATGAAGATTCTATGGCTCAAAACTGAACTGCTCCATCCGGTCGACAAGGGCGGAAAGATTCGTACTTACCACCTTCTCAAACAACTCAAGGCGGATCATCACATCACTTACCTGACGCTCGACGACGGCACGGCGCCGCCAGACGCCGCGGACAGCGCGACTGAATACTGCCACGACCTGATTCGCATCCCGCACGCCACGCGCGAGAAGTTCTCGGCCGCGTTTTACGCAGAGCTCGCGCTCAACATGACTTCGTCGTTGCCTTATGCGATCCGGAAGTACAAATCGGAGCAGATGAAGAAAGCCATCGAAGACGTCACGGCAAAAGATAGTTTCGACGTTGTAGTTTGCGACTTCCTTGCGCCGGCAGTGAACCTGCCGCGCCGGCTTCAAACTCCAGTCGCGTTGTTTCAACACAACGTCGAAGCCGCGATTTGGCAACGTCACTACGAAGTTCAGAAGAATGCCGCCAAGAAGCGTTATCTCTACTGGCAATGGCGCAAGATGTGGCGCTTCGAGCGTGTTGCCTGCCGCCAGGTTGATTGTGTGATCGCCGTCTCCGAGGCCGACTCCAAAACGATGGAACAGGAGTATGGTCTGAGTAAGGTCTATGACATACCGACCGGCGTGGACGTGGATTTTTTCAAACCGACGGGTACAGTCGCGGCGCGACCGAACAGTCTCGTCTTTACGGGCTCGATGGATTGGCTGCCGAACGAAGACGCAATCAATTACTTCACGCAACAGATCCTGCCGTTGATCAGGCAATCAGTTCCGGACGTCAGCCTCACGGTCGTTGGTCGCAATCCGTCGCACAAACTTCAGGAGCTCGGACGCCAGGACTCGTCGATAACAGTGACGGGAAGAGTTGACGATGTGCGCCCGTACATGGAACGTTCCGCGGCTTACATCGTGCCGTTGCGGATTGGTGGCGGGACGCGATTGAAAATTTACGAAGCAATGGCGATGGAGCAGGCAGTGGTATCGACGACGGTCGGGGCTGAGGGTTTGCCGGTGCAGTCCGGCAGAGAAATCATGATCGCCGACACGCCCGCCGCCTTTGCGGAATCGGTGGTTCAACTCTTAACAAACCCCGGCATCGCGCAGGAATTCGGCACGCGCGCCGCCGGCATCGTGAGAGAACAATTCGGTTGGAACCGTGCGGCCCAACGCTTCGCGCACGTGTGTGAAACTTCGCTTCGAAAAGCGTAACTGTAGGGG
>DATENQ010000063.1:0-4174 GCA_035275005.1 Pyrinomonadaceae bacterium
ATCATCATTTTCGTGGTCGCTGGAGTTCGCACTTCTTTAGAGGCGCGTGATATGTTTACGAAGTTGTGCGCGGCCGGTCTAACAGCTTTTATCGGTTTTCAAGCCCTCGTGAACATTGGGGGAATCGTGCGAGCCTTACCGATGACCGGAATCACGTTGCCCTTTGTCAGTCACGGTGGTTTCAGTCTGATTACGAGCTTTGCAATGTTGGGAATGTTAATGGCGTTTTCAAATAGAAATGCCCGCGATAAGACCATAGTCGACAGGCCGGTGGCCAAGAGTTCTTCTCCCCTGAAGCTGGAGGCAGTGCAATGAGCGAAGGTACCCAAACCTTTCAGGTCCAATCCGCATCGCTGACGGACCGCGGTCTGAACGAGCGTCGACCCCTGAACGAAGACGCGCTTTTGCACGATCGCGAGCGCTCGATCTTCGCTGTCGCTGACGGTGTAGGCGGCGCGGAAGCAGGCGAAGTTGCGTCGCAAACAGCGATTGAAGTTCTCGACGAAGCGTTTCGCCACCAGGTTGACGGCGCCGACGTCGAAGATTTGATGGAGCTTGCGATCCAGCGTGCCAACGCCTCAATTCACCAGATGGCCCAGGAGCACGCGAAGTTTTCAATGATGGCCACTACGATCGTTGCGCTCCATCTTAAAGGCAATATCGCAACGTTCGGACACGTTGGCGATTCAAGACTCTACCGTCTCACTCCTGACGGACAACTGCATCGCGAAACTGAAGATCACTCGATCGTCGAAGAAGAAGTGCGCGCGGGACGAATGACGCCCGAGCAGGCGGCGAATCATCCGAGCAAGAACGTGATCAGTCGCGCGCTCGGCGCGGAGCAGGGCGTCGAAGTCGACATGAAGACGATGGAGGTCGAGGAAGGCACGGAGTTTCTACTTTGCACCGACGGGATCACGCGTCACGTTTCTGATAACGAGCTGCGACAGCTCATGGTCGTCAGCAACAGTCTCGACGAGCTTTGCGACGAGTTGAAACGACGTTGCTACGATCGTGGCGCTGAGGACAATCTGACAGTCGTCGCCGTGCGCGTTGGCGAACACTTAAAAGCCGGCGAACGACTCTCCGATCTCGAACCGACTATCTCACCGGAGACACAACAGGTTTACGCCACTCAATCAGGCAACGGTGTACAACCGGAAAGTAATTTTATACCAGCGTCGCGCATCGCGTTTCCCGGCCCACCCGCATCGCCGGCAGCGTCAGTCGCAGAAGAACTAAGACTCAACGTTGCCGACCCAAAGGCCAGACAAGGCGGCAGCAGCGCCGCGCGTGTGTTCGGTTTTCTCGTCGTACTGTTGCTCATCGCAGGAGCTTTCTACGCCGGAGCGCGTTTCAAAGAACGAATTCCCTTCCTGGCGACGAAGACCCAACCAGCGGCAGCCGCCGTTCCTGTGAGCACGCCCGTACCGGAAGAGCCGTTTGTTCAGTTTGAGAGAGCGCGACGGCAGGTCGATAAAGACCCGCGCGCCTGGCTGGCAAGCGACAACATCAGCAAGGAGTTGGTGGCGTCGGGTGTTCAAAATGCCCTCGATTCGCCGAATGCGGAATTTTTGTATCTTTATGGTCGCGCGAATCTTCTGAGCGGAAACACTGACGAAGCAAGCAAGGCTTTTGACGCGGCGATCAGCAAGTCAGACCTCAATCCCTCTCCGGCAAACGCCACTATCAAGAAGGATGCGATTCTCGGGCTGGCGGCGGTCAGCGTCAGAACGCAGCGGGATCGATGGAAGGTGCTCAACCATTACGAAGAGTTGACGAAGCCTCCCGCCAACACAAACGCCCCTTAACACCAAAGCATCTAAGGTGCGGAATGGCCACAAAGAAGCACAGTGAAGTAGCCACAAAAAGGCACAAGCCCAAAGTAAATCAGAAAGATTTTTTTGTGACTTTTGTGCTTTCTTGTGGCTGAAAATCGATGTCAGAACTAAAACTCCAACAGAGCAGACTTGATAACCGCTACGACATTCTCGAATGCCTCGGACGCGGCAGCTATGCCGAGATCTACGTCGCTAACGACAACGCCGCCGCCGAAGGCGCGCCGCGCACGATTGTCATCAAGGCTCTGAATCTTTTTCTCCAGGATGCGCCTGACGTCGAGCTGGAGCGAACGCTCGTTTCCAATTTTCAAAACGAGGCTGTCGCGCTCGATCGCGTGCGTCACCCGAATGTGATAAATCGTTTGGGGCACGGCACGGCCATCGATCTTGCCGGGACGACGTTTCATTACATCGTGCTCGAGTATCTTCCAGGCGGCGACCTGTTTCAGCTTACAAAGACGCGACCGTTGCCGATCAAAAGAGCGCTTCACTACCTCGAGCAGGTTTGTTCCGGTCTTGCACACGCGCACAAGTGCGGCGTAATCCATCGCGATATCAAGCCGCAAAACCTGCTGCTCACCGCCGATAAGGAGATCGTGAAGATTGCCGACTTCGGAGTAGCACGGCTCGAGGGTGCCGACGGAGCAATTACTCGAGTTGGTACCAACATCTACTCAGCGCCCGAGCACAATCCGTCGATGCATACTGGACAACTCCTTACCACCGGTTTGAGATTGCCTCACGAACATTTGACTCCGGCGGCTGACATCTATTCGCTCGCCAAGACGACGTATACGTTGCTGGCGGGAGAATCGCCGCGACGTTTTGCGCAACATGCGTTGGCCGAGTTGCCGGAACACTTGCGCAATGAACCGTGGGGACGCGCTGTTTTGCGCGTACTTGAAAAGGCCACGCAAAATCTTCCCGAAGCTCGCTATCAAACAGTCGAGGAGTTCTGGGATGAGATTGCGGATGCAAGCCTGCCGGCGACGTTGCCGCTGAAGATTGCTCCGCCTGAGCTGCATCTGGTGCGGCGCAAACCAAGCGAAGACCTTTTTGTCGAGCCTGAAGAAGAGTTCACCGAAGCGGCGCCGCCAAGGCCGCACTTCGATGTGCCGGCTCCGGTGTTATCGGATGTCGATACGCAAAAGAGACCACGCATCGTGGTGCCAATTAACGAAGCACGGCGTCAAATCTATGCGCGACAGGAGCTACGGGAGCACGAACGTCGTATAGAGAGGAGTAGGCCGCCGGTCGAGTCAGTGTTACCGGCAAGCAGGAAGCGTCGCGCATTGGTGGCGTTGGGTTTGATACTCGCGTTCTCGGGGATGCTACTGGCGACACATAAGTACGTTACGACGCGTTGGAACCCGCTGACACCTGTTGTCGAACAGGTAATCGGAAAGCAGGGTGTTACTACCACGGATGTGAATCTGCGACCGGTAGCGAGCGCCGCAAACGACCCGATCGGACTTGCCGAATCGGGCTCAAAAGTGAAAGTGTTGAGTGCTGATAATAACTGGTACGAAGTGCAGGTAATGGAACACGGACGGCCCAAGACTGATCCATATTCGTCGGACCGTGGCTGGGTTAACAAGAGATATGTGAAGTTTGACTAAGAACTGTCCACAGATTACACAGATTGATTTAATAAAATCCGCGTAACCTGTGGATAGATAGTGCGGAGAAGGAGCGACAGTTTGGGCCTGCTGGAATCGATCAGAAAATGGATAGACGGTGAAACCGGCGAAGATCTACTCGAAGCCGCCGACGAACACGCAAAGCCGCGACGCGTTTGGGAAGAGTTTCTGGTGAAGATTGCGCGCGAAGTGGAAGCCGCAATGCAGCGCGAGATGTTCACGCCGCCCGGTGGCCCAACTTACATTCCCCGCGAATACATCGTTTACCTCAGTGCCGACGACGACAAAGAGTGGCAAGGCGACAAACGTCGCGGCCTCGAACAGGGACTCTTTCACGTGCTCTCGGAACGCGCCCGCGAGCTGAGCGGACAGACTCAACTGGCAGTTAAATCGTTTGCCGTTGAGCTGCGTGTTGACGGCACGCTGAACAAAGGCGAGTTTCGCGTGCAGGCGGTTTGGGATGAAACCGAGAGCGGCCATACGATGGTGACGCCGCGTGTCGACCCTTCGAGAACCGCGCCGGCTTTTAGTCCCAACGACACACTTGTCGAACGCGCCTCCGACAACAGCGAGAGCGAACAAACAGTGGTGCGGCCCAAGGCGCAGCCACTCTACTCGGTCGAGATCTGGAACGGCGGCGTCCGTGAAGCAGTCGTGCCGATCCTGAAGAACGAAATAACGATCGGACGTGGC
>DATENQ010000064.1:0-2088 GCA_035275005.1 Pyrinomonadaceae bacterium
GATGAGGAAAACGCGGGTTCAGTTGTTTATGTTGCCGATTTTTTCGAACGGTATGTTGCCGATGCGGTAGCGTTGCCAGTCTTTGTAATCGAAGTGCCACCATTCGGCTTCGTAGACGGTGAAGCCTTCGGCCTCCATCGCGGAGCGCAGGAGATCGCGGTGCCAACGTTGCAGCGATGTGCCGCCGGGATAGTTTGGATAAGCACGATCCGTCGTCTCGTCGTACGTGCTCACCATCTCGATCGGCTTGCCACTCTTCAGATCATATAACGATAGATCGACTGCCGCGCCGCGATTGTGACGCGAGCCCTTCGAAGGATCTGCGACGAAGATCTTCTTGTCCTGCGGCGTCGCATCCCAAAAGACCTTCGTCACATACCACGGGCGATAACCATCGTGAACGAGTAGTCCATAACCGCGCGTTTTCAATCTGCGATTGACGCGAGCGAGGGCTTCGGCGGGCGCGCGTTGGAGAAACGCACGCGCCTGGGAATAAAAGACTGCGTCGAAAAGGTTGTTGGTCGTGGCGTAGCGGACGTCGAGCTTGATCGTCGGATCGAGTTTTCTGAGTTCTACGAGATCGGTGGCCAGAAAGTCGCCGGTCTCGTTGGGTGGCTGTGCGGCAAGCGCTTCTTTGAGCAGAGTCTTCACTGGCCGCACTGGTTTTACTTTGAGTTGAGTGGCGCCTTCTTCCGGACCAAGTGGCTTGCGCTCGTAGATGGAGCTATTGAGTTTGAGGTGCGACACCTTGCCGTTTCGGTCACGATAGAACGCAGTCTCAGGAACTTCCGTTGGACCAGCGGCGCCTTTAGTGAGTGCGTAGAGTTTGCCGTCTTTCTCGAGAACGATGACAGTCTCGTTATTCGACGCGTATTCGCCGATGAGCGGGCGCAGTTCAAGCGGCGCAGGCGACGGTTTCGGCGTCTGCGCAACGGCAACGACCGTCGCGAGCAGCAACACAGCGCCAAAAGCGCGAAATATGAAAGCCAGGGGCAAGCGCGAAGCGCGTCGCCCCTGGTTACAAAATAAAAAAGTGCTCCGAGGCCTGAAAGGCCGAAATAATGTATTACGCCCTTTCAGGGCTACATCGCGTTTTTCGTAACTGATCCAGGGGCGACGTCCCGACAAAGTCGGGACTTGCCCCTGGCTTTCATATTCCGCGCCTTTGGCGCTGTGGTCCAATCCGCCTTTGGCGCTCCGGTCATATTTCGTGCATGCGGTTGTCATGAGATCGCGGTCTTGATTTTGTCGAGGGCGCCGAAGAGGATTTCGTCCTCGCGTGCGATGCAGAGACGCATGTATTTGTCGTGCTCGTCGCTATCCGCAAACGCACCGCCGGGGACGCCGGCCACACCTTTGCTGATCAGCATTTCATTGAACTCGATCGCGTCCGTATAACCATCCGGAATTCTGGCCCAAACATAGAACGCAGATCCGGAGTCGTAGATCTTGAACCCAACCTCGCTCAACGCCTCAACCGCAGCCCTTCGTTTATCCGAAAACTTCTCGCGCAGCACGTTGTAGTAATTCGCATCCGACATCAACACCTGCGACAACGCGAGTTGCAGCGGCGTCGGCGAACAAACGTAGAAGACGTTGTTACTATTATTGAGCGGAGCGATTAGTTTCGAGTCGCCATAAACATAACCCAACCGCCAACCGGAAATGTTCCACGACTTCGAAAACGAATTGACCGTGATCGTACGATCCCACATGCCATCGAGCGTCGCGATCGAAACGTGCGGATTCTCACCAACCACGTAATGCTCGTACACCTCGTCAGCAACGCACAGCAGATCAAACTCCTGACACACCGCAGCAATGGCTTCGAGCTCAGCCGGGCTGAACACCTTGCCCGTCGGATTTGCAGGACTGCACGCAATGATCGCCCGCAACGGAAACGGCTGACGATCCTTCAACTCACGACAACGCGCGCGCAGTTCGTCCACATCGAGCTCGAGATTCTCGCCACGCAACGGCAACACATCCGCGCGCCCGCCCAGTTCATCGAGTATGCGTCGGTGATACGGATAATACGGTTCAAACACGAGCGCCGACGCACCTTGCAAATGCGTGTGCGCGATCGCG
>DATENQ010000065.1:0-2995 GCA_035275005.1 Pyrinomonadaceae bacterium
TTTTGCTGTCATCAGATCTTGTCCAGCGCCTGATCCAAATCGGCGATGATATCGTCCGTATCTTCGATTCCGACAGAGATCCGCACCAGACCGTCGGTAATTCCGAGCCGTTGGCGTTTTGCTTCGTCAACCGAGGCGTGAGTCATCGTTGCCGGGTGCGAAATCAGTGTTTCAACACCTCCCAGACTCTCCGCCAGGGTGCAGAGCTTAACAGACTCGAGCACCTTGCGCGCATTCGCCAGCGAACCTACATCAAAAGACACCATGCCGCCGAAACCGCGTTGCTGGCGACGGGCCAGGGCGTGCTGCGGATGCGACGCAGAGCCGGGATAATAAACCTTTTTCACCTTTGGATGCTCTTCCAGAAACGCGGCCACGGCGCGGCCGGTTTTGTCGTGTTGTTCCATCCGCAGGGCGAGCGTTTTTGTGCCTCTGAGCACGAGCCAGGAATCGAACGGCGATAGGATTGCGCCGGCACTGTTTTGCACGAAGCCGATCCAGTTTGCGTCTTCTTCGTCATTTAAAATCACTGCGCCGCCGACGCCGTCGGAGTGGCCATTGAGATACTTCGTCGTCGAGTGGACGACGATGTCGCAACCAAACTCGAGCGGGCGTTGCAGGTATGGCGACATGAATGTGTTGTCGCAGACCACCCGCGCGCCGGCGCGATGCGCAATCTCGCTGACCTCTTTGAGATCGGTAACGGTCATTATCGGATTGGTTGGCGTTTCGAGAAACACCATCTTCGTGTTCGGCTTGATCGCGGCTTCGACGTTCAGCGGATCTGAAGTCTCCACATAATCAAATTCGATATTGTAGTTGGCGAGTATGCGATTGAAGAGACGTGCGGTGCCGCCGTAAGTGTTGTCAGAGACGATGACGTGCTCGCCTGCTTTTACAAGTCGCATGGTTGCATCGATCGCCGCCATGCCCGAAGCGAAAGCAAAACCGAAGCGCCCGCCTTCGAGAGCCGCGAGATTTCGTTCGACCGCGGAACGCGTCGGGTTCTGAGTGCGCGCGTACTCGTAACCTTTGTTTTTTCCGAGCGCGTCCTGCGCGTACGTTGATGTTTGATAGATTGGAACAGTAACCGCGCCTGTGCTCTCGTCGGGTTCCGATCCGGTATGAATGGCTATAGTTGCAAATCCTAAATTGTCGTTACTCATCAAAAATTCCCTGACTACGATATCGCTCAGCGCCGTCTGGAAAAATCGTGACTACGCGTTTTCCTTTACCGAGACGCTCGGCGATTTTGTAGGACGCCGCGGCGGCAGCGCCTGATGACCAGCCACCAAGCAGCCCTTCAACTTTGGCAATCTTCTTCAGTGCCGCGCAAACTTCGTCGTCCTGAACCATCAAGATCTCGTCTGCCAGCGAGGCATCGAAGATCTTCGGAATGAAATCGCGTTGGCCGATGCCTTCGATCTTCTTTGGCCCGGGAGGTTTCCCTCCGTAAATCGAGCCTTCTGGTTCGACCAGAACACAGAGCACGTTGCGGTTGTGTTTCCGCATGGCTCTCGAAACACCGCAAAACGTTCCTGAAGTTCCAGCGCCAATCACGATCGCATCGATCTCGCCGTCCATCTGTTCAATGATCTCGCGCGCCGTGGTTAGTTCATGAAAACACGGGTTCGCATTATTCTCAAATTGCTGCGGCACGAAGCTGCCTTCGATCTCGCCACAGAGTTCGTGGCAACGGTCGATCGCGCCCTGCATCCCGGCCTCGTGCGACACGTATTCGATCTCGCCGCCGAGCGCTTCGATCAGCTTCATTTTTTCAACCGCAAAACCTTTTGGGACGCAGAGAATAACACGGTAACCCCGCGCAACTCCCACCAGCGCGAGGCCGATTCCCGTATTGCCGGCGGTCGGCTCGATGATGGTTGCGCCGGGCTTGAGCAGGCCTTTTTCTTCGGCGTCGAGAATCATGCCCAACGCAGCGCGATCTTTCACAGACCCGCCCGGGTTCATCCATTCGAGCTTTGCGTAAACATCAGCGAGGGGTGGCTGTGCAAATCGAGAGAGGTGAAGAAGAGGAGTGTGGCCTATGAGATCGAGAACGCTTTCTGCGACGCCGCGCAACATCAGACGCGATGTTAGCATAATCCACAGATTGCGCAGCTTATTAATCTGTAATCTGTGAATCAGTACTGGATCAGGCTCCCCTCGCGCTCATCGGGCTCGCTGCCGTGGATCGAGATACTCACGCAGACCGTCGCCAATGAAATTAAACGCCAACACCGTGAGCGCGATGGCTATGCCCGGAAAGATCAACGCGTGAGGCGCTGCCTGGAGGGTCGATAGGTCGCGAGCCTCTTCAATCATGACGCCCCACGACGGTGCGGGTGGCGGCACGCCGAGTCCGAGAAACGACAGTGCCGCTTCCGAGAGTACTGCTCCGGCCATTCCCAGACTTGCCTGCACGATGAGCGGTTGAATTGCGTTGGGAAGAATGTGGATCAGCAGGATGCGTACATCGCTGGCGCCGAGCGCGCGCGCGGCTTGCACGAAGTCATACTCACGAACCTTTAAAACCTGCCCGCGAATGAGTCGCGCGTAACCGACCCAGCCAATGATGCACAACGCGAGAATGAGTTTGTTCAAGCCGGCGCCGAGAAATGCCACCATCGCAATCGCCAGCAACAGACCGGGAAACGCGAGAAACACGTTGAATACGTAACCCGAGACAACTCGATCGACCCAGCCGCCGTAGTAACCCGCAATCGCACCGAGAATCGTTCCCACGAAGGCTGACACCACGACCACAATGACGCCCACTTGCAGCGAAATGCGCGCGCCGAATACAACGCGCGAGAAGATGTCGCGGCCAGTGGAGTCAGTACCGAACCAGTGGGCGGCAGAAGGTGGCAGATAACGTATTGCGAGATCCGTCGCCCCGACGTCATACGGCGCAATCCACGGCGCAAGCAGTGCCACCAGCACCAGCACCGCGACAATTACCAATCCAATTACGGTTAAGCGATTCATTTTTGTA
>DATENQ010000066.1:0-3518 GCA_035275005.1 Pyrinomonadaceae bacterium
GTTCGTTGTCCCGTGAATCTGCTGCAAGGTGCGATCGCGGTCGTCTTCAGTCAACTTTGCGCGCTGAATTCCTTTGGCAAGGTTGGTCTCGATCGCTGCAACTCCCCGCGCCAGCGACTCGCGATCCACGTCGTTCAGCAGCACTTTAAATCCGGCCGCCGCGGCCACCTGGGCGATACCATGGCCCATCGTGCCGGCGCCGATCACGGCAATAGTTTCAATCGTTTGCGAACCGCTACCTGGGCTACTCATCTTGCGGAGAACCGGGCTCACACACCAGAAGCCACACGGTTCGACTACCCCAATATCCGTAGTTATACTATACGCTCAACCGAAAAGGCTATACTCTCGTGGTTTGAGTGGTGTCTTAATTTTGACTTTCTCTGCGTTCTTTGCGGTCCTTCGCGCCTTTGTGTGAAAGCGAGTTTTTCATGCAAAGCCGCAAAGATTACGCAAAGGCCGCTAAGAATCCCTATGGCTAACGAAACAATTAAAAGAGATGTCGTCATCATCGGCTCCGGACCCGCCGGACTTACGGCGGCGATTTACACTGCGCGCGCCAGTCTGAAACCGCTCCTCATCGATGCTCCGGCCGACGCGGAAAAGCAGACCGCGCCCGGTGGCCAGTTGATGATCACAACCGACGTGGAAAACTACCCGGGATTTGCCGCCGGCATCCAGGGACCGGAACTGATGTACGAGTTTCGCAAGCAGGCAGAACGCTTTGGGACGGAATTTATGGAGGCGTGGATCAGAGAGGTCGATCTCTCGGAACGCCCGTTTCAACTCTACACCGACTCGGGAACGATCTCGACTCAGACTTTGATCATCGCTACCGGCGCCTCGGCGAAGTGGCTCGGGATTCCCGGCGAGGCAAGGGTGCCGGACGGTTTTGGTGGGAATGGCGTTTCGGCGTGTGCGACGTGTGATGGGCCGCTGCCCGCGTTTCGAAACAAGGTTTTGGTGGTGGTTGGCGGCGGCGACACGGCGATGGAAGAGGCGACTTTTCTGACGCGCTACGCCGGGAAGGTTTACGTCGTTCATCGTCGCGACAAGCTGCGCGCGTCGAAGATCATGCAGGAGAAAGCGTTCCGAAACGAGAAGATCGAGTTTATCTGGAACTCGGCGGTTGAGGAGATTCTCGGCACACCGGAACATGGTGTGACGGGGGTTCGTCTGCGTAATCTGCAGACTGGTGAGGAGTCTGCATTTGATTGCTCGGGCGTGTTTGTGGCCATCGGTCATAAGCCGAACACGGACTTATTCAAGGGGCAATTAGACATGGACGACGTTGGATATCTGAAGACGTCCGGCCTCTCGACGGCGACGAACATTCCCGGTGTGTTTGCGTGCGGTGACGTGCAGGATTCGGTTTACAGGCAGGCGGTCACGGCGGCGGGTACTGGCTGTATGTCGGCGATCGACGCGGAACGTTACCTGGATCATCTGCCGGTCGCGATGCCAACCGGCGACGAGGTCACGATCGAAGGTGAACTCATCACGCCCGATCACAAAGCAATCATCACACCCGACGGTCACATGATCCCGAACACCCCGGGCGTCACTGTTGGCGAAGATTAGCCAGATGAACAGCGGGGGCAAGCCCCTCTTCCTGACTTGTTCTTCCCTCGGGCGCCTTAAAATATAACAAGTCAGGGAAGAGGGGCTTGCCCCCGCTGCTTATAACAAAATGATTGAATCGTCTTTCTCGCGGCGTGGTGAAGGAATTTGGATTTCGTGATCGTTGTGCGGGCAAGGTTCGCAGAAGGCGCCGAGACGCGCGCGGCGATCCTCACACGAGTTACACTTCAAAGCTAATCCCAGTTGTCGCAGAGATTCGAGCAGCGGCAACAACAACATCCCACGTTCAGTCAATGCGTATTCAATGTGCGGCGGGTTGCCGCCGAAGTCGGTCCGTTCAACCAGGCGATCCTTTTCCATGTCGCGCAGCCGCCCCACCAATGTGCGACTGCTGATCGGGAATAGACCGTTCAGCAATTCCATCGTTCGCTTTGGACCAGCCAGCAACTCTCGCACGATCAGCATCGTCCACTTGTCACCGAGCATCTGCAGCGCTCCGGTGATCGGACAGCCATCGAGTTCACGTCGTTTCATCGTGTGGCTTATGGTCTCAGGTTGATATTGTAGGTTTTGATTTTCGAGTTCAGCGTCGTGGCATTCATTCCGAGCAGCCGCGCGGCGCGCGATTGGTGGCCGCCAGTCTGTTCCAGGGCCCGCCGGATCAGATCGATCTCAAATCGTCGCACTTCTTCGTAGAAGTTTATACCGCGCCCGATGTCGCTGACGGCGGCATTGCTGGCGCCATCCTGGTGGCCCGAAACGACAGACTTCGGATCGCTAATCTCAGTGCGCAGGCATTCCTTTGTGATCTCGTTTCCGGGCGCAATCACCACTGCTCGTTCGATCGTGTTCTCCAGCTCGCGCACGTTGCCGGGCCACGAGTACGACTCGAGCATAGCGAGCACTTCAGGCGCCAGTTGCTCCGACACGTTGCGCGCATTCTCCTCGTTGTACTTCTGAATGAAGTGTTGGGCCAACGGCAAGATGTCTTCGTTACGATCGCGCAACGGCGGCAACTCGATCGGTACCACGGCGAGGCGATAATAGAGGTCCTCGCGAAAACTGCCCTGTCGCACAGCTTCTTTTAGATCGATGTTGGTGGCGGCAATGATGCGCACGTCTACTCGTCGTGGCGCGGTGTCGCCGAGTGGCGTGAACTCGCGTTCCTGGATCACGCGCAGGAGTCGCACCTGTGTTTCGGGCGGGATGTCGCCAATCTCGTCGAGAAAGATCGAGCCGCCATCGGCAACTTCAAACAGGCCTTTCTTCGCGGCGACCGCGCCGGTGAACGCGCCACGCGTGTGACCAAACAACTCCGACTCGAGCAGCTCCGAAGGAATGTTCGAACTATTGACCGTTACGAAAGGACGCCCCGCGCGCGTACTCGCTTCGTGAATTGCTTTCGCGATCAGCTCTTTTCCCGTGCCGCTCTCGCCCGTTATCAAGACCGTCGATCGGGCGGGAGCCACCTGTTCGACTAATCGAAAAACCTCCTGCATCAGGTCGGAGCGACCGATAATCTCGCCGCGATCGACTGCTTTACTCATTGCGCGGCGCAATGTGCGTCGCTCTTCTTCCTTGCGACGCCGCTTGATGCCGGCGGCGATCGTGGCGGTGATCTGTTCGTTTAGAAATGGCTTACGAATGCAGTGAACGGCGCCTCGTTCCCAGGCGGCGATGGCGGTGTCGAACGTCGCGTAAGCGGTAATCATCACGATCACCGCGTCGGAATCCATCTTCAAAAACTCTTCGAGCGCGCGCAGGCCGCCGATGCCGGGCATCGACACGTCGAGCAACACAACGTCGAACGCGCGACGCCCGTAAGCTTCGAGACCTTCCTCACCGGTCTTGGCGAGATCCACTCGATAGCCCTCATTCGTGAGCAGCGTCTCGAGCACTTCGCGCATAATCTCCTCGTCGTCGACGACGAGGACCGA
>DATENQ010000067.1:0-5679 GCA_035275005.1 Pyrinomonadaceae bacterium
GTGAGGGTCAAACGGTCCAACCGGAGCGTGTCGAGCGGGAAGCTGAAGACGTTCCGCAATATGTCGCTGCCGCGCCGCGCGAGATTGTTGTCGGCGATAAAGTGAAGCTTCTTTCGTTTGGATCTGTGGGAGTGGTGGATCAGATCAAGGACGGTTTGGCTGAGGTCCGCGTGAAGTCGCTCAAGTTCAGAGAAAAACTCGAGAACCTCGAGCTCGTCGAAGTCCCGGCGAGTCAAAAGCCACAAGCAGGCAAGTTGGAGAAACTGCGACGCTCCGCAAACACTGAAATTCATCTGGCGGCGGCTGAACAGAATGCGCAATCAGAGCTAAACGTGATCGGACGCACGACGGATGAAGCAGTGGACGCGGTCGACAAGTTTCTCGATGAAGCTTCTTTGGCGAGTCTGGCCCAGGTCCGAATCGTTCACGGGCACGGCACTGGCGCGCTGCGACGCGCCATCGCCGGTCTGCTCGACGGCCACCCTCACGTTTCCCGTTTCCTCCCCGCCCCTCCCGATCAGGGCGGTGCTGGTGCAACACTGGTTGAGTTGAGACAATAGCATCCGCGTAATCTGCGGCCCATTTTAAGAAATGCGTTACCCCCAAACATTCATCGACGATCTCAAACGTCAGGCAGACATCGTCCGAGTTATCCAGGACTATGTGCAGCTCAAGAAGAAGGGCGCCAACTGGATGGCGTGCTGCCCGTTTCATAAAGAGAAGACGCCGTCGTTTTCGGTTAGTCCCGCCAAAGAGATCTTTTACTGCTTCGGTTGTCACAAGGGCGGCTCGGTTTTCAATTTCGTGATGGAAATCGAGCGCGTTAACTTTCCTGAAGCCATCAAGATCGTCGCCGACAAGATCGGCATGCCGCTGCCGAAAATGGTGGACGACGGACGCTTCGAAGCACGGCGCCAGGATGCTGATTACGTCATCCAGCTCAACTCATGGGCCATGGAGTGGTGGCAACAGCAGCTCGAATCGAGCAACGAAGGCCGCATCGCCCGCGACTACCTGGAACAGCGCGAAATCTCCGAAGAAACGCAAAAAACTTTCCGACTCGGTTACGCGCCCGACAGTTGGGACTCACTCTTAGTTTTTTTGCGAAACAAAGGGGCCACTCAGGAACATATTGATCGTAGCGGTCTGGTTGCAAAAAAGGAGGACAGCAACCGTTCTTACGATCGATTTCGTGGTCGACTGATGTTTCCGGTGCTCGACGCGCAGGGACGACCCATCGCGTTTGGTGGTCGCACCTTGAAAGGCGAGGATGCGAAATACATCAACTCACCCGAAACCGCTGCTTACGTAAAAGGTCGAAATCTTTTCGGCCTGAATCTCACGCGTGATGAGATCCGCCGTCAGGGTTTTGCGATTTTGGTCGAAGGTTTTCTCGATTTGATCGTGCCGTATCAGTTTGGAGTGCGAAACGTGGTGGCGAGTTTGGGAACAGCACTGACGTCAGATCAGGCAAAGCTTCTAAGTAGGTTTGCGCGCAAAGTCCTGGTCAATTATGATGGCGACCGCGCCGGCGTACAGGCGGCGAAAAAGTCGATCGAAATTCTCCTCGCTGAAGATCTTGAAGTAAAAGTTTTAGTGCTTCCCGACAATGCGGATCCGGACGAGTTCATCCGAAAGTTTGGGGTAACTGAGTATCAGCGGCAACGAGCGCAGGCACAACCACACATACAATTCGTGATCGAAAGCGCTTTACGCGACCGTAATCTTCACCGGCCCGCGGAAAAAGCTGAAGCCGTCGATGAAGTTCTTCCCTACCTTCGGGCGGTCAAGAACGGTGTTCAAAAGCGCGAGTATTTCGACATGGCGATGGATGCGCTCGGGATCGATCGAGAGAACGTCAACACGTCGACATGGCGACGCGAGTTGTGGCAAACAGTGCGGCACAACCGCACGCTGCGTGCAGACAGCGTTCAGACGCCGACAAGACGCACCGACGCCACCGCCGCAGAACAGCGTTTGCTTGGCTTGCTTTTCGCGGACGCGAATTTGCGAAGCGAAGTTTTGCCGATGTTGCGAGAAGAGGATTACGAAGACCTGGCCACTGCGCCGCTCTTCAAGGCCTTGTTCGAACTCGAGCGCGAAGGAACGGAAATTGACTTCGACTCGCTGAGTCGCAAAACCGAGGGCGACGAATCCGCCGCCACAATGGTGCCGATGGTCTTGATGAACTCCTCTTTGCACGGCTCAAACGAGCATTACGTTGCCGCAGAATGTGTCTCAACGTTCAGGCGTATGAAGCTCGAACAGCGAATCGAAGAGCTGAAAAGAGAATTGGCAAAAGCCGAGCGAGAACAGGACATCGAGAAAGTTTCGAGACTTTCGACAGAACAAATTCAACTCTCCGCGCAACGACAGGGAATGCTGCAATTTCAACCACAAAGGCACCAAGACACTAATTGATTATTTTATTTGTGGCTTCGTGTCTTAGTGGTTAAGACCGTCGATCGGAAATATGAGCACTATGGAAGACAAAGATCGCGACGACGTGATGGAGCGACTGCTCGAACTGGGCGGCGACAAGAAATACCTGACGTTCGACGATCTCAATCGTGAATTGCCCGACAATGTTGTGTCTCCCGACGACATTGAAGACGTGCTACAGAAGCTCGAAGGCTCAAACATTCCGGTTGCCGATTCCGACGAACGCCTACTCGAGCAGGCTGCGACAACGGTCGCGGATGAAGATGAAGAAGGTCTGGACGAAGACATTGAGCTCGACCTCTCCGCCGGCGCGCTTGAAAAGACAAACGATCCGGTTCGACTTTACCTGCGCGAAATGGGCGTGGTCCCATTGCTCACGCGCGAGGGCGAAGTCGCGATTGCAAAACGGATCGAGCGTGGTCAACTGAAAACTCAGAAAGCCATCGCGCGTTCTCCTATTGCAGTTCGTGAAGTGCTTAAGATCGGCGAAGATCTTGTTAACAACCGTATAAACATCCGCGACACCGTCACCTTTTCCGAACAAGCAGAGCTTACCGGCGATGAAGACAAGGCCGAGGAGTACCGGTCCTGGACCATCGAAGGTATTCAGAACATCGAGAAGAATTGCAAACTCGGATTGAAGGAGTTCGAGAAACTCCAGGCCGAGCACAAACTGACGCACGGAAAGAAAAGCAAGAAGCTGACTCGCCTCAAGCGAAGAGTCGGGCGTTGCCGGCTCGAGATCGCACAGGAAATCGGCCGTTTGAATTTAACGGAACGTGCGCGCCAGCGTTTGATCAACGCTATTCGCGCGGTGCAGAAGTCGGTGCGCGAAGCGGAGCGCGAGATCGATAGCGCGAGCGAGAAGTTAAGCAAAAAACGGGTCAAGGAGGAGGAGCAAAAAGAATTCAGACGTCGCATACTGATGGCGAAAAAACGGTTGTTGCAGATCGAGCTCGACAACTTCGTGAGCCACGTTGAGATCAAGAGATCGTTACAGGCGATCGTCATCGGCGAGCAACAGACAGGTCAGGCCAAGCGCGAGCTGGTCGAGGCAAACTTGCGTCTGGTGGTGTCGATCGCGAAGAAGTACACGAATCGTGGTTTGCAGTTTCTGGATCTGATTCAGGAAGGCAACATCGGTTTGATGAAGGCGGTGGACAAGTTTGAGTGGCGGCGTGGTTACAAGTTTTCCACGTACGCGACGTGGTGGATTCGCCAGGCGATCACGCGCGCCATTGCCGATCAGGCGCGCACCATTCGTATTCCGGTACACATGATTGAGACGATCAATAAGTTGATTCGAACGTCTCGATCGCTGGTCCAGGAGTTAGGACGCGAACCGACGAGTGAAGAGATCGCGAGGAAGATGGACATTCCGGTTTCGAAGGTCCGGAAGGTTCTGAAGATTGCGCAGGAACCGATCTCTCTAGAGACGCCGATCGGTGAGGAAGAGGATTCACATCTCGGCGATTTCATTGAAGACAAGTCGATACTGAATCCGGCTGACGCGGTGGTCGCTTCAAACTTGCGCGAGATAACCGACGAGGTCCTCGCGACGCTCACGCCGCGCGAGGAGAAAGTGATCAAGATGAGATTCGGGCTGGGAACGACCGGGTCAGAACATACGCTGGAAGAAGTCGGTCAGCACTTCGCCGTGACCCGCGAGCGCATTCGACAAATCGAAGCAAAAGCTCTGCGCAAGCTGCGCCACCCTTCACGCTCGCGAAAACTCAAAGCCTTCCTCGACGGCGCACCACGATAAAGTTTTAGCCGCAGATTTTCGCAGGTGAACGCAGATCTGCGTTTAGTTGCGTTCATCTGCGGCTAAATTATTTGAAGGTTAGAAACGCCGAGCTCCTGGCTGTGTAATCGAATTCGTAGTTGTAAGGATAGCCGGGGAACTCGATTACTTTAACGAACTGCACTCTCACTTCGAGTCGCCCGTCATGCGCGGCAGGCGTGATGACGGCGTCCTCCGGGATACCATACTCCGGCGCACTCTTCGCGAGTTGTTCGCCTAACCATGAAGGCGGATGTCCCTGCGTTGCGGCTACTTCGGTAAGGTGCTGCATCAGGTCTTTATACGTGGCTGCACTGAACGCAACCGGCACATAGAGATATCCCGCGTAAGCGATCGAACCCAAAATCGCCATCACAATGAGAAACTTGACACTCGCACTGCCTCGTTCTCCCGATCTTCGCATTAGTGGAAACTCTCTTTCTGTAATCCAGCTCGCAACGCCAGCCGCAAAGATTTCGCATCGACAAGCCGCCCTTCGACGATTCGCGGCCGGCCTATCCCTTCAAGCAACACCCAATTGATCTGACCACCAACACTTTTCTTGTCATGCTTCAGGGCGCGGATGATCTGATTGATGTCGAGATTGTCAGCGCGCGGGAGTGGCCCACAAAGGCTGACCGCCTCGCGCAATGATTTGAGCTCCCCGGTGTCGATGAGACCCAGGTTTCGCGATAGTTCTCCGGCAACTAACATTCCATAACCGACCGCCTCGCCGTGCCGGAACACGCGATAGTTTGTAATAGTCTCCAGGGCGTGTGCGGTTGTGTGTCCAAAGTTGAGTATGCGGCGGGATTTGGTATCGGATCGGTTGGTCGACTCGCGCTCATCGTTCGCCACGATCGACGCCTTAAAACCGCAGTGAGCGGCAATCAAACTTTCAAACTCCGGCGATACCAGTAAGTCGCGTTTGCCGCCTGTTTTTTGAAGAACAGTGACCGTTGTTTCGAACAGCGACGGATCCGAGATCAAGGCTTGTTTGACCATTTCGCAGAAACCGGAAACCAGCTCGCGCGACGGCAACGACACGAGCGTTTCCGTGTCGATGAAGACTGACGAAGGCTGGTGAAAAGCGCCGACGAGGTTTTTCCCTGTAGGGAGATTGATCCCGGTCTTGCCGCCGACCGAGGAATCTATCTGTGACAGCAAAGTCGTCGGCACCTGCGCCAGCGACAGTCCGCGCAAGTAAATCGCAGCGCTGAATCCGGCGAGATCGCCAACCACGCCACCACCCAGTGCCATCACGAGATCGTCTCTTTCAAGCCGATTTTCGCTGAGAAAAGTGACGGCTTTTTCCAGGCTCCGGAATGATTTGTAACGTTCGCCCTCGGGCATCAGCCACTCGAGCGGCTTAAACCCCGCGGCTTTCAAAGAGCGCACAACCTCACGGCCGTACAAGTCAAAAACCCGCTGATTGGAAATGATCGCAACACGGC
>DATENQ010000068.1:0-7114 GCA_035275005.1 Pyrinomonadaceae bacterium
CTTGCGCGAGAGGTGATTCGGGAAGTGGAAAGACAAGCGCAGTCGCTACCGAGACGCGAGATCATCGAGTCGTCGTTGAAAGAATACGGCGCGGTGATTCTGGTGGAAACGTTGGCGGAAGCCTCTTCGCTTGTGAATGACATGGCGCCGGAACACGCTGAGCTATTGACGAGCGACGATGAAGCAGTGGCGGCGCAAATCCGACATGCGGGCGCGATCTTCTTCGGCGCTTACACGCCGGAAGCCGTTGGCGATTATCTTGCTGGCCCAAACCATGTGCTGCCGACTGGAAGCACCGCACGTTTTTCATCAGCGCTGGGAGTTTATGATTTCGTGAAGCGAACGAGTCTGTTGCGATACTCGGAAACGCAGTTCAAATCAATAGCGGAAAGTGTCGGGATTCTCGCTGAGTGTGAAGGGCTCGCGGGACATGCGAGATCAGCGTTGATTAGGAAGGAAATTCTCGCGCAAAGGCGCAAAGGAGCAAAGGAAGACGCAAAGAGCACTTAGCGGCTTTGCGTGAGAGGTTTTGTATGGACGTCATCAAGCCAGAGGTTCGTGCGTTGCGCGCGTATACGCTTTCACCGCATCGCGCTTCCGTGAAGCTCAATCAAAACGAGAATCCCTGGGACGCGCCGGCTCGAATTAAAGAAGAAGTCTTGCGCCGGTTTGCGGCGCGCAACTGGTCGCGTTATCCCGACTTCGTTCCGACGAGTTTGCATGAACGCCTGGCGCAGTTTGCTGAATGGAAACCTCACGGCATCCTCGCCGGCAATGGTTCCAACGAACTGATCCAGGCCGTGCTCATGGTGACCATGGCTTCGGGAAAACGCGTCTTGATTTCTGAACCCACCTTTATGTTGTATAGGCAGGTTGCCACCGTCTTAGGTGGTGATGTTGAGTCTGTTTTGTTGACCCCGAATTTGAAATACGACAGCGCGGCGATACTGAACACTGTGGAAGCACGACAGCCGGACGTCACCATCATCTGTTCGCCGAACAATCCGACGGGCTGCGCTATTGATGAAGCCGCGCTGCGATCAATCCTGAGGGCCTCGCGAGGACTCGTTGTAGTCGACGAGGCTTATCACGAGTTTGCAGAACATTCAGTGGTACCGCTCCTGCACGAACATGAAAACCTGGTCGTGCTGCGCACGTTCTCGAAGGCGATGGCTTTTGCTGCATTGCGTGTCGGTTATCTACTGGCGGCTCCGGGTCTGGTGCGCGAGATCGGAAAAGCGCTGTTGCCGTACAACTTGAATGCCTTTTCGCAAATTGCCGCGGAAGTCGCGACGGAAAACTACGAGCGTGAGCTGCGCCCGCTGGTGAAACAGATCATAGCCGAGCGCGATCGAGTCTTTGCGGCGTTGTCTGGAATGGATGGTCTAACCCCCGTGCAGTCTCAGGCAAATTTCCTGATCGTAAAATCAGCCATGGATCCAAAACGGATTTTTACGGAGTTGTTGAAGCACGACATTCTGATCCGTGACGTGACTGGTTACCCGATGTTGGGTGAATATTTCCGGTTCAGTGTGGGTACGCCGGATGAGAACGAACGATTGTTGAAAGCAATCCGTGAAATCTGTGGCTAAAACAAATTCTCAATCCCGAATCGCAAGCGTCCATCGCAAGACGAAAGAGACCGACGTGCGTGTCGATCTCAACCTCGATGGTAGCGGGCAATCAAGCGTCTCGATCGGCCTGCCGTTTCTCGAACACATGCTCGAACTGTTTGCCAAACACGGCCTGTTCGATCTGCAAATCGCTTGCAAAGGCGACCTCGAGATCGACGACCATCACTCTGTTGAAGATATCGCCATTACGTTTGGTCAGGCGCTGGTCCAGGCGCTTGGCGACAAGACGGGGATAAATCGTTACGGTGAAGCGGTGGTGCCGATGGACGAAGCGTTGTGCCGGTCGGTGATCGATCTCTCGGGGCGGTTCTTTCTCGTTTACGAAGTTCCGACGCGCCGCCACATGATTGGAAACTTCTCGGTCGAGCTTGCCGAGCATTTCTGGCGCTCGTTGGCTGAGACGGCGAAGTTCAACCTGCACATCGATTGTTTGCGCGGCCGCAATACGCACCACATTCTTGAGGGAACGTTCAAGGCGTCGGCGCGCGCGCTGCGACAAGCGGTGGAACGAAACAGCCGCATAGTAGGAGTTCCGAGCACGAAGGGTTCGTTGTGACAGTTGCGATTATCGATTATGGCGTCGGGAATCTGCGTTCGGTTGAGAAAGCGTTTGCGGCGACGGGTTGCGACGCGATTATCAGCGGTGACGAAAGTGTGTTGCGTGCGGCGCAGAAACTCGTATTGCCTGGCGTGGGCGCGTTTGCTGCTTGCATGAAGGCGTTGAAGGAGCGTGGTTTCGATCGACTCGTGTGTGAGAGAGCGCGTGGGGGAGCGCCGTTGCTCGGGGTTTGCGTTGGGATGCAGTTGCTGTTTGACGAGTCGGATGAGTTTGGATCGACGCCGGGGCTGGGGTTGTTATGTGGCAGCGTGCGACGGTTTGCAAATGATCTGGTGGTGCCGCATGTCGGTTGGAACCGGATTCATCAGAAGCAGCGGCATGCGTTGTTTGAAGGAATTGAAGACGGATCGTTCTGTTACTTCGTGCATTCGTTTTACTGCCAGCCGCAGGATGAAACGGTGGTGACGGGAGAGACTGATTACAGTGGGCGATATGCGTCAGTCGTGGCGCAGGAGCATATCTGCGGTGTGCAGTTTCATCCGGAGAAGAGCCAGGATGTTGGATTGCGAATGCTGAAAAACTTTGCCGCAAATGAACGCGGATGAACGCAGATTTGATGCGTCAATCTGCGTTCATCTGCGGCTAAAAAGAGATGTTAGCTAAACGAATCATCCCGTGTCTCGACGTTGATAATGGTCGTGTGGTCAAGGGAATTCGGTTTGTTTCATTGACGGATGCTGGAGATCCGGTAGCGCAGGCGAAGCGTTACGATCTGGAAGGTGCTGATGAGTTAACTTTTCTCGACATCACCGCCTCGTCTGATCGTCGAGAGATCGTTGCGGAACTGGTGCGACGTGTGGCCGATGAGGTATTCATTCCTTTTACGGTTGGAGGCGGCTTGCGTTCGGTTGAAGACATACGCGCGATCCTGCGCGCCGGGGCCGACAAGATTACTTTGAATACCGCCGCGGTCGAAGATCCGGAGTTGATTAGGGCTTGTGCGGAGATGTTTGGGAGCCAGTGTGTGGTTGTCGCGATTGATGCGCGACGTCGTGAGACAAACGGCTGGGAGGTTTACACGCACGGTGGTCGCAGCGTAGTTGGACGCGAAGCAGTTGAATGGGCGAGGCAGGCGGAGAGCCTCGGTGCCGGTGAGATTCTGTTGACGAGCATGGATTGCGATGGCACGCGCAACGGTTACGATATCGAGTTGACACGCGTGGTTTCGAGCGCGGTGCGGATTCCGGTGATTGCGTCGGGTGGGGCGGGTAAGGTCGAGCATTTTTATGATGCGCTCACTGCCGGCGGCGCGAGTGCAGTGCTCGCGGCATCGTTGTTTCATTTCGGTGAGTTGTCGATTGGCGAGGTGAAGAACTATCTCCGAGGTCGAGGATTGGAAGTGAGATGAACCTCGAGAATCTTAAATTTGACGAGCGTGGTTTGATCCCCGCGATCGTACAGAACGCGCGCACACGCGAGGTGTTGACGCTCGCTTACATGAACGCCGAGAGTCTTGCTCGCACGATGGAGACCGGCCAGACATGGTTTTGGTCGCGCTCACGGAATGCCCTGTGGCACAAGGGTGAGACTTCTGGAAACACGCAGAATATCGTCAGTCTCGCGTGCGACTGCGACAACGATGCCATCGTGGTTTTAGTTGAGCCTGCTGGTCCGGCGTGTCACACCGGCGCCAGATCGTGTTTTGATTTACAAACTGAAGACGAAGATTTCGGTTTGCTGCTCGCGACGCTTTACGAGTTGATCGAAAGCCGCGAGCGCGATCGACCGGAAGGCTCGTATACTACGTATCTGTTCAACCACGGCCTCGACAAGATACTCAAGAAGGTTGGGGAAGAATCCGCGGAGACGATCATCGCGGCAAAGAACGAAGACGGCGCACGCCTCACTTCAGAGGTCGCCGATCTCGTTTATCACCTGCTCGTGTTGCTGGTTGCGCGCGGAGTGAGTCTCGACGAAGTTCGCGGAGAGTTAGCGAAGCGAAGAAAGGCGAAAGCGTTTGAGAGCAAGTGAGAGCGAGCTGAAGGAGCTACTCGAATTCGCCGTCGTGCTGGCACGCGGCGCGGGCGAGATCACGCTCAACTACTTTCGCAAGCAACCGGAGACGAGCACGAAGTCTGATGGCAGTTACGTCACTATCGCCGATCGCGAAGCCGAAGCTTATCTGCGCCAACACATCGCCGAGCGCTTTCCCGATGACGGCATTGTTGGCGAAGAAGAAGGTGAGACTGAAGGTCGATCCGGTAGACGTTGGATTCTCGATCCGATCGACGGCACGTTCGCCTTTGTGCACGGAGTTCCGTTTTACGGTGTGCTGATTGCGCTCGAGATTGAGGGCGAGATGAGCGTTGGCGTTATTAACATTCCCGTGCTGGGCGAGATCGTTTCCGCCGCGACGGGCTGCGGATGTTTTTTGAACGGGGAACCGACGCGCGTATCGTCGACAGCGAGGCTTGAAGACGGACTGTTGTTGTGCACAGACTTCAGGTCTGCCGGATATCATGGATTTGGACGCGCGGTGGATTTTCTGCAACGCACAGCAAAGATGAGTCGGACGTGGGGCGACTGTTATGGGTACGTGCTCGTCGCGACCGGACGTGCGGATGTGATGCTGGATCCGGTGATGAACTTGTGGGATTGTGCGGCGTTGTTGCCGATCATGGAAGAAGCCGGCGGGACGTTTACGGATTGGCGCGGTGTGAGGACGGTCGACGGCGGCAATTCGATCGCGACGAATAAATTGCTCTTTGACGAAGTGATGCAACTGATTGGACTGAGCGCTGGACAATGATCGTCATACCGGCAATCGATCTCAGAAACGGCCGGTGCGTGCGATTGCTCCAGGGGCGCAAATCTGACGTTACTGTTTACAACGAAGATCCGGTCGCGGTGGCGAAAGAGTTTGCGGCTGCGGGCGCCGAGATGATTCACGTCGTCGATCTCGACGGCGCATTCAGCGAAGATGGTTCGCCGAATCGCGCGGTGGTAAAGAGGATTGTTGAAACGGTGGACGTGCCGGTTGAGTTTGGCGGCGGCATTCGGACGTTCGACGACGTGCAACAGCTTTGCGATGCGGGTGTGGCTCGGGTTGTTTTAGGAACACTGGCGGTGGAGTCACCTGAGTTGCTCGAAGAGTTTGTCGCGCGCTTTTCTTCAAAGATCTGCGTCGGCATCGATGCTCGCGACGGGCGCGTGATGACGCGTGGATGGGAAGCAGCGACACCGGTGATGGCAGTTGATCTTGCGCGGGCGGTGGCGGACGCGGGCATCGAGCGGATTATCTATACCGACATTGCTCGTGACGGCATGCTCAACGGGCCAAACGTCGAGCAGACCTTAGCAGTTGTTCGAGTCGCGGACGTACGAGTTACAGCCTCAGGCGGCGTTTCGAGTTTCAATGATATCAAGCGGCTGCGTGAGACGGGCGAACCGCGACTGGATAGCGTGATTGTCGGCAAGGCTTTGTACGAAGGTAAGTTCAAACTGGAAGAAGCGATCAGGGCCGCGGATCTTCACGGATAACCCGGACCGATAAATACGGATCAGAATATGAGCGAAAGAATATTTGTTGAGGGAATTCTGAATGGACAGGTGGCGTTCGTTACGGGCGGTGGCACGGGTATCACGGGCGGTGTCGCGCGTGCGCTTGCAGAATCGGGCGCAAGTGTCGCACTCGTAAGCCGGAAGTTGGACCACCTGCAACCAGCTGCTAATGCGATCAACCAAAATGGTGGCAAGGCGATTGCCGTCGTAGCTGACGTGCGCGACCCGGAAGCGGTCGAGAAAGCCGTTGCACAAACCGTCGAACAACTCGGCAAGATCGATATCGTCGTAAACGGCGCAGCAGGAAATTTTTTGTGTGCAGCTGAAGAGTTGTCACCAAACGGCTTCGGCACTGTAGTCGATATCGATCTTAAGGGCACGTTCAACGTTTGTCGTGCGACGTTTGCTCAACTCAAGGAACATCGCGGACAGATCCTCAACATCAGCGCCACGCTGCACTATCTCGGGACGCCGATGCAGCTACACGTCTCCGCCGCGAAGGCTGGTGTGGACGCGTTGACGCGCAATCTCGCGGTCGAGTGGGGACGTTATGGCATTCGCGTCAATGCTATCGCGCCTGGTCCAATCGAAGACACCGAAGGCATGCAACGACTCGTGCCGGAGCCGGTGAAAGACCATCTCCGCAAGAGTATTCCGCTGCGACGTTTCGGACGGATTGCCGACATCGAGAAGGCCGCGGTCTTTATTTGTTCCGATGCGGCGAGTTATATCAATGGAACGATTTTGGTCGTCGATGGTGGCCAGTGGCTGGCCATGAATCGTATGGTAGGTGGTTAAAAGTGTTGGAACTTCAACCTGCGAGTTTTGAGGCATTTGAGCGCGAGGCCCGCCAGGGCAACGTGGTGCCCGTGGTGCGCTCGGTGCTCGCGGATTTGCACACTCCGGTCGGCGCGTTTATGCGTATCGCCGGAGATTCGCAGTACGCTTTCCTGCTGGAGTCGGTTGAAGGTGGTGAACGAATCGCGCGTTACTCGTTTCTCGGCGCCGGGCCGGAGATGATCGTGCGTGGCAAGGGAATGCAGACGGTTGTCGAGCGCGATGGCAAAACAGAAACGTACCCGACATACGCGACTGAGTGGGTGCGAGATTATTTTCGCGGCCGCACGCTGGCGCGTCGAGCGGGTCTGGTGCCGTTTGCCGGAGGCGCAGTCGGTTATCTTGGTTACGACGCGGCGCAATGGTTTGAACCAGCGTTGAGAGACGATCGTACGCAGCCGCTAGATATGCCGACCGACGCTGTCTGGATGTTCTATCGCACTGTGATCGCTTTCGATCACGTGAAGCAGCGGTTAGAGATCGTTTCGATTGTGTTTACTGAGGAAGCGGATGGCAGTCCCGA
>DATENQ010000069.1:0-12101 GCA_035275005.1 Pyrinomonadaceae bacterium
AAGGTTGCGGACGTCGCGCTGCCGCAGGCGATCGATTTGCTCGCCGACCTGATTTCGCATCCCCGGTTTGAGCAGGAAGACCTCGAACGCGAGCAGAAGGTGATCCTCGAAGAGATGAAGATGGTCGAGGACACGCCCGACGAGCTCCTCGGCGAGCTTTTTAATGCGGCATATTTCCCCAACCAGCCGCTCGGGCGCCCGATCGAAGGCACCCGGGAGACAGTTCCGACGTTTGATCATAAGACTACGGTCGGTTATCACGCGCGTGAGTTCTCCTACAGCAACCTCGTCGTGGCTGCGGCAGGAAACGTCGATCACGGACGTTTAGTTGAATTGGTTGCGGTAGCATTTGACGGTTGTGAAAGTGGCGCGGCCTCGCGACCACACGGCGTTGACGCGGGCAAACCGCGGCCGGCGGCGCCGATCATGATCGAGCAGAAGAACGAACTGGAACAAGCGCATCTCGTGCTCGCGACGCCATGGCCACACGCGCTCAGCAGCGATCGCTACGCGGCAAGCTTGTTGGGATCGATCATTGGCGGCGGTACATCGAGCAGGTTATGGCAGAAGGTTCGAGAAGAACGCGGGTGGGCGTATTCAGTTGGGGCGGCGGGAAGTGCTTTCTCGGATATCGGCGTTTTCACCGTCTACGCGGGCACGTCGCCTGAGTATCTCGATCAGGTTTTGGATCTGTCGCTGAACGAGTTGCGCGAAGTGGTGCACAACAACGTTCTGGAAGAAGAGCTGCGCATCGCCAAGGACCAGGCCATCTCGTCGATCCTGCTCGGACTCGAGTCGTCAAGCGCGCGCGCCGGCACACTCGCGCGCCAGGAGATCATTCACGGCCGTCGCATCTCACCTGATGAAGTGATCGAAAAGATCCGTTCGACCACTGTCGACGAGCTTCAGGAAGTCGCGCGCACTTACTTCAAATCAGAAACCATCGCACTCGGCGCGCTCGGAAATCTCAACGGCTTCAAGGTCGATCGCTCGCGCCTCGAGATCTAGCCACAAAAAAGCACAAAAGACACAAAGCCTGATATAGTTAGCTGACTTCTCTCATTTTGTGCTTTTTGTGCCTTTTTGTGGCTAATGAAGATTACCGTTCTTGGTAGTGGCTCCACTGGGAATGCGGTCTTGATCGTTGCAGGCAATACACGCGTGCTCGTCGACGCGGGTTTGAGTGCAAAAGAAATTGCCCGCCGGCTTGCTGTCGTTGGTGAAGATGCGCAACGTCTTGACGCAGTGCTCGTGACGCACGAACACGGCGATCATGCTGGAGGGTTGCGCGTACTGCTTGGCTCAGTCGATTGTCCCGTTTACATCTCCGGAAAAACTCTCGACGCTTACGTAAGCGAGCGACTCAACGTCACCAGTGAAGAACCACGCCGCCGCGCCAAAGCGTTGCGCGATCGCGTTGAACAGATTGAGTCGAGCAAAGACTTCCGTATTGGCGAGATCGATTTTCATCCTTTTACTATCCCACACGACGCCGTCGACAATTTTGGTTTCACTGCCACCCACCAGGGCGCAAAGATCGCTACCGTGATGGATTTCGGTCACATCACGACGCTCATCACCGAACAGCTCCGCGGTTGTGCGGCGATCGTGATCGAGTCGAACCACAGTCGCGACATGCTCAAAGCCTGCGACAATTATCCGTGGGAGCTGAAGCAACGCATCCTGTCACGTTTAGGGCACCTGTCGAATGAAGATCTGGCTGAGTGGATTACGAAGGGCTTTGACGGCTGCGCGCAATACATCGTGCTGGCCCACCTTTCACAACGCGCGAACAATCCGTACCTCGCCAAGATCAACGCCGAAGTTGCACTACAGGAAAGAGCGCCTCTGTTTCATGGTTTCACGGAGGTCCATCTCTCCTATCCCAAAGAGCCAACGCCCTGGATAGAGGTATGAAGCATGGGCATAAAGAACAAGTCAGGAAGACTTGTTCTTCCCAAACTGTCTTACTAATTCTCCTCTTGATGGTCTTTGTGCCAGTGCTGGCCTGCCGGGAGGTTGAACGCGCTCGAGTTCCCAGTGAAGTTAACGAAGTGATCACCAACATCGGCGAACAGATCGCGCAGGAGCGTTACGAACAGATCTACAACGAATCGTCCGAACTTTGGAAGAAAGACGTCACGCTCGAGCAATCAAACGAAGTCTTCAAAACACTGCGCACGAAGCTCGGCAGAGTCGAAACACGCTCTCTTGCTTCTGCAATACAGCAGGAGAATTCGGGCGGAGCGTTGAAAGGTCACGTCTTCATCCTGAGTTACGAGACTCACTTCGAGCGCGGCGACGGGATGGAGACTTTTACGTTAATTGAAGAGAAGGGCCACTGGTTGTTGGCTCGTTATTTTGTAAATTCCACTGCACTGAAATGATCGAACGTTACACGCTGCCCGAGATGGGCGCGCTCTGGTCGGAGCAAAACAAGTTTCAGAAATGGCTTGACGTGGAGATCGCGGTTTGCGAGGTCCACGCGGAGATGGGCACGATTCCGCGCGATGCGCTGGAGCAGATCAAAGCGCGCGCGCAGTCTACGGTTCAACGAATCAACGAGATCGAGAAGACGACTAATCACGACGTCATCGCGTTTACCACGAACCTGGCGGAGTCGATCGGTGAAGCAAGTCGCTTCGTTCACTACGGCCTGACCTCTTCGGACGTTGTCGACACGGCAAACGCGCTGCTGTTGCGTGACGCGGCCGATATTCTGTTGAAAAAAGTCGACACGTTGATCGACACGTTGAAACGTCGCGCGCTCGAGTTTAAGAACACACCGCAAGTCGGACGCACGCACGGCATTCACGCGGAGCCGACGTCGTTCGGTTTGACTTTCGCGCTCTGGTACGACGAGATGCGTCGCAATCGCGAACGCTTGATGCGCGCGCGTGAGGCAGTGGCGGTCGGGAAGATCAGCGGTGCTGTCGGCGCGTTCGCGCATCTCGATCCGTCGGTTGAAGAGAGTGTTTGTGCGCGTCTCGGATTGAAGGCGGCGCCGGTCTCGACGCAAGTGATCCAGAGAGACATTTATGCTGAGTATCTGACCACACTCGCGATCATCGCTTCTTCGCTCGACAAGTTTGCGCTCAATGTTCGTCACTGGCAGCGCACGGAAGTGCGCGAGGCGCAGGAGCGTTTCACCAAAGGTCAAAAAGGTTCGAGCGCGATGCCTCACAAGCGCAATCCAATCATTTCCGAACGCATCTGCGGCATCGCGCGCGTGATTCGCGCGAACTGCATCGTCGGACTCGAGAACGTCGCGTTGTGGCACGAACGTGATATCTCCCACTCGTCCGCGGAGCGAGTAGTGCTGCCCGATTCGAGCATCGCGCTGGATTACATTCTGCAAAAAGCGATCGGCCTGATTGACGGGCTCGTAGTTTATCCGGAGCGGATGCTGGAGAATCTTCGCGCCACCAAAGGTTTGATCTTCAGTGGTCAACTGCTGCTCGCGCTTACCAATAAAGGACTATCACGCGAGACGGCGTACGAGCTGGTCCAACGCAACGCGATGCGTGTTTGGGATGAGGATCGGGATTTTCAGGAACTGGTGAAGGCGGACGAAGATATCAAAGCGCAGCTAACCGCGACAGAAATAGATCGCATCTTCTCGCTGCAACACTACCTGCGCAATATCGATGCGATCTATGAAAGAGTCGGAATCAAATAGATCCTACAGGACCTATTCCTGATAACTATTTCTGCGAGAACTTCTCGGCAAAATTTCCGAGCACCGGCAGCTTGAAATATTGTCCGCCATAAGCCTTGATCAGGCACATTATCCAACCAATAATGGCGGCGATGAAAAACACGATTCCCAACAAAAAGGTTATCCCGCTTACAAGCATTCCGAGTAGACCCGAAATCTGGCTAAAAATAATTCCTAAGATGAAACTAATAATCCACAAACCAATGAAGATCACAGTGATCGTGGCGCCAAGCAGGATTGCTTGCATTGAATGAAAGCGCACCAACCGGCTGTCCTTCTCCATCACGAAGAAAATCAGCCCAGACACCCAGGTAAAAATGTAAGACAACAACGCTGCTACATTCTCATCGAGCCCTGTACTCGATTTGCCTGCCTGGACGGGGGGTTGGCTGCTCACTTGGACGGGCGGCTGGTTTTGCATTATAAGTTTCTCCTGTTAGAAGGGTTATGATCTGGAAGCCTCGGGTCTACGAGCCGGAGATATTATTCCAATAACTGCTTTTTAAGCAATGTTTTATTGATTAGCGCGACAGGTCCCCAATGAAAGCCAAAGTTTACGTAAACCTGAAATCCGGAGT
This sequence comes from Pyrinomonadaceae bacterium, assembly GCA_035275005.1. Lineage (GTDB taxonomy): Bacteria > Acidobacteriota > Blastocatellia > Pyrinomonadales > Pyrinomonadaceae > PSRF01. Next base: position 4,297 of record DATENQ010000069.1, read on the forward strand.
TCTCGACCCGCAGGGCAAAGCCATTCAGCATTCCGTGGAATTGCTCGGCTTTTCGGGAATCTCAGACGTGCGACAGGGCAAATACTTCGAAATCTCGCTCGACGGCTCGATGGATAACCAGCAGGCGCGCGAATCGGTTGAGAAGATGGCGCGCGAAGTCCTGTCGAACCCGATTATCGAAGACTACCGCGTGGAGATAGAAGCGTGAAATTCGGAGTTATTGTTTTTCCCGGATCGAATTGCGATCACGACGCCTATCACGTGATCTCCAAACACGTGGGTCAACCGGTGGACTTCATCTGGCATCGCGAAACGGATCTCTCGAGTTACGACGCGGTGATCCTGCCGGGCGGCTTCTCCTACGGCGATTATCTGCGCGCCGGAGCACTCGCGCGCTTTTCTCCCGTGATGAATTCGGTGAAGAAGTTTGCGGAGAGCGGGCGGTTTGTGCTCGGAATCTGTAACGGCTTTCAAATCCTTTGCGAAGCCGGGCTCTTGCCGGGCGCGCTCATTCGGAACCGCGATCTGCATTTTATTTGCGAACATATATACGTGCGCGTCGAGACTTCCGACAGTCCTTTTACTAATGAGCTGCAAACAGGCACCGTGCTGCGTATTCCGATCGCGCACGCTGAAGGCAACTACATCTGTGACGATCGCACGCTCGCCGAGCTACAGCACGAAGACCGGATCGTCTTTCGTTACTGCGAGAAAGATGGCAACATCACGGACGCTGGCAATCCAAACGGTTCGCGTGACAACATCGCGGGAATCTGCAATCGTGAGCGTAACGTCATGGGGTTGATGCCGCATCCGGAGCGCGCGTGTGAAGACTTGCTCGGCTCGAGTGATGGTCGCGATATTTTCCGATCGCTTGCAGCGACGGTAGCGGCTGCGGTTTGAATTAACTCTCCTGGTTGAAACATGAAACGAATACTTCCGTTCATCATCATTCTCGTGGTTCTCGGTGCGGCCCTGGGTAGCGCGTGGTACTTGACGCGAACGATACCGGCGAGTCCAGCGCCCATCCAACAGTCGTCCGCGCCGGGCGCGCAAACGACGGCTCAGCAACCGGTCGCTAACAAAGGCGTTCCCGGAGCAGATCCCGCGCACACGCTTGGACCAGCGAACGCGCCCGTTCACCTGGAAGAGTTTGGTGACTTTCAGTGTCCGCCGTGCGGGATGTTTCATCCGATACTTGAGCAGATGCACGAGGAGTTTGGCAATCGCTTGCACATAACGTTTCGCGAGTATCCGCTTCCCAATCATCAGCATGCGGTTGCGGCTGCGTCCGCGGCTGAAGCTGCCGGCATCCAGGGCAAGTTCTGGGAGATGCACAATCTGCTTTACGAAAACCAGGACGCCTGGAAGGATGTGTTTGATGTGCGGCCGATTTTTGAAGGCTACGCCAAAAAGATCGGAATCGACGTCGAGCGCTACAAGCGCGATCTGGATGGTGATTTAGTGGGGCAGAGAATTTTCCAGGACGGCCGGCGCGGGCATTCGCTCGGCGTCTCGGGCACTCCCACCGTCTTTATAAATGGCCGCGAGGTTCCGTTTGAGAACTTGCCGGCCGAAAAACTCCGTGTGGTAATCACGAAGGAGCTTCAAGCAGCCGGGAAGTAGGTTCACGCAAAGGCGCAAAGGGGCAAAGAAGAGTCGCGGCCTTTCTCTGCTGTCTTTGCGCCTTTGCGTGAAAATCCGCTGAGAAATAGATAATGAAAAAACTCTACATCGCGGCGGCGTTGCTCTCACTGCTTGGAGTGGCCGACGCACTTTACCTCACCGTCGAACACGTCACCGGACAATCTGTTAAGTGCACGATAATCTCCGGCTGCTCGGAAGTGCTGAGCAGTCCTTATGCGGTGGTCTCCGGTATTCCACTCGCTGCGATCGGCGCCGCCGCATATTTCACCGTCTTTAGTCTCGCCACACTCGCCGCGTTTGGTTATCGCGCTGCCGGCACGCTGCTGACGCCGCTCATCGCTGCGATGTTCTTCGTGAGTATCTGGCTGATCTACTTGCAGGCGTTTGTTATTCGTGAGTTTTGCCAGTACTGCCTGTTCTCCGCTGCGATTACCACTGCGTTGCTGGTGATCGTCGTCATTGGTCGATTTGTTCTCAAGCCCGCATCCGTGTAAGGTATTCAATTCAAATCAGACTAAGAAGGTGGAGAGATGGTGCAGCAGCAACCAACGGTCGCGGACATTTTTCGCCGGGCGCAGTCGTTGCGACAGGAGCACTCTGACTGGTCGTTGAAACAGCTTCGGGAGCAGTTGATCAAAGACTTTTCCAGCGGACCATTTCCGCCGCTGCACAACCTGACCATTCCCGAACAAGACCACCGCGCGCCCGAAGAAGATTGGACCGCCGGATTGCCGATCGTCAGACGCGGCATTCAATTCCAGGACTGGACCGAAGTGGTGCAGGGAATCTTGATCAGCCTGGAGCAGACTGAAAACTACGAGCGCGCTCGCGGCCCCGAAGGCAGCCGCGACGATTGGCACGATCGGAGTGTGGGCATCGATGAAGCGGAAGCAAAAGGCGTCGGCAAATGGATGCCTGAGGAGTTGCTCGCGCTCGCGGAACGACGAGGGAAGAAATCTTGAACCACAAAGACACGAGGCACAAATAAGATTTCCATTTTTTTGTCTTTGTGCCTTTGTGGTTAAAAACTGATATGAGTTTTCTCGACAATCTTTTCCAGGATCCTAAATACCAAACCACGGATCCGCGTAAGCCGGACGAGCTGGACGATCAGGAGATCATCATCAGTCCCGACACGCGGCGCGAGAACCGTATGCCGCCGGGGCAGTCGCGCACGAAGAAGTGGCCGGTGCTCGACGCGCACGGAACGCCTGATATCGATCTTGAAAACTGGACTTTTGAAATCGAAGGCTTAGTCGAGAACCCGCTGCAGTGGTCGCTCGACGAGTTTATGCAACTGCCCGCCGTGCGTGTCTACGCTGACTTTCATTGCGTGACGCGCTGGTCGCGTCTCGACAACGTCTGGAGTGGTGTTTCAGCCAGGGAGATCGCGCGACTCGCGGGCGTGAAGCCTGAAGCGAAATTTGTTCTGGCGCTGGCTTACGATTATGGTTGGTCCACCAACCTGCCCATCGAATACTTCCTAAAGGAAGATTCACTTTTTGCGTGGGCGCACGACGGTCAACCGATTGCCCCCGAACACGGCGGGCCGGTGCGTTTAATCATTCCGCAACTCTACGCGTGGAAGTCAGCGAAGTGGGTCAAAGGCGTGCGCTTTCTCGAACAAGATCAGGCCGGCTTCTGGGAAGAAGGCGGCTACCACATGCGCGGCGTGCCCTGGGGTCCCGGCGACGGTGAACGATTCCGATTCTCGTGAATCAACGCCGTGAAAGTAATGTCCGAAAGACCAGCAAACACTCCTAAAGACGCTGCCGCAATCATCCTGCTCCGGCAAGACACTAATCCCTCAGACCCGGAAGTCTTCTGGGTAAAACGTAGCGATAAGCTCGCTTTTTTGGCCGGTTTTCACGCCTTTCCGGGGGGACAAATCGATGCCGGCGATGCTCAAGTCGACGTCAGAAATGCGCCCAATCCCGAGACGGCTGTGATGATCAGCGGCGCGGCGCGTGAGCTGTTCGAAGAGTTGGGCGTGCTGGTGGTTCGCGGCGGCGAGACGCTGACGAAAGGTCAACGAGTTTCATTGCTTGACGATCTCGAATCCGGCCGCGTGTCGTGGCCCGCGTTGTTGAAGCATTACGAACTGTATCTCGACGCTGATGATTTCACTTACGTCGGTCGTTGGGTGACGCCGCCGTTCAATGCTCGACGTTTCGACACGTGGTTCTTTCTGGCTAAGTGTCCGGCGCGGCAGGAGCCGAATGTGATTGCGGGTGAGCTGGCGAGTGGTGAGTGGCTGCCGGCGAGTGAGGCTTACGATCGTTGGGTGAAGGATCAGGTCGTGGCAGTGCCACCGACGTTGCACGCGTTGCAAACTCTAGCGTCAGGTGTTACGCCGGATCTAGTCGATCGTTTCTTGTCGATTCCACACGCAAACGGCGAACCGGCACGACGGATCACCTTTCGTCCCAACTACATCTGTTTCCCGGTACGCACGCCGACGCGGCCGCCCGCGACACACACGTGTTGCTACATCGTTCACAATTCGAAAGAGATGCTGATCTTCGATCCGGGATCGCCGTATGAAGAAGAGCAGGAAGCTTTGGCGGCGTGTGTTGACGAAATGATCGCGGAGGGCCGGCAGGTGCGCGAGATCGTTTTGACCCATGTGCATCCGGATCATGTCGGCGGGGTCAATGCACTCAAAGCTCATCTCGGCGGGAAGGTTCCGGTTGCGGCACACGCGCTGACAGCTGAAGCACTTAACGATGTGAGTGTCGATCGTTTGATTGAAGACAACGACGTGATCACACTCGACGGTGAGCCGCGGATTCAGCTACGCGTGTTGCATACGCCAGGTCACGCGCTCGGACATCTTTGTTTTCACGACGAAGTGCGCGGGGTGCTGTTGACGGGTGACAACATTGTCGGTGTGGGTTCGGTGCTCATCGATCCGCCGCAAGGAAACATGAGCGTCTATTTGCAGTCGCTCGAACGGATGCGGTCGTTGCCGAATCTGACTGTTCTGCTCGGCGGCCACGGTCCGGCTGTCGCGACGCCCTATCAAAAGATCGACGAATACATTTCACATCGCCTGGAGCGTGAACAAAACATCCTGGCCGCGGTACGCGCGGGCGCCACGACCCCGAAAGAGATCGTTGAAAGGGTTTACACCGACGTCTCCCCCAAGGCGCACGCCATGGCCGAGCGTGCCGTGCTGGCGCATCTCGAAAAGCTGCGTGAGGACGGCGCTATTTAATAATTCTCACGCAAAGTCGCAAAGACTTGCGCAAGTCGCAAAGCGATGTAGGGGTTCTAAGAGGATTTTTTTTGCGGCTCTCCGACAGTCTTTGCGTCTTTGCGTGAGAGATCTTCTCGGCGCCATACCACCGTCACACTTTTCCGGGTAGAATCTCCCCAAAACTATGGATTACCCAAGAACCCTTCGCGAACTCAGGGCGGCCAGGTATAAAACCCTTTCGGTCAAAGATGAGCTGCGTCTCAACCTAATCAAAAAACTACGTTCCGGCGAGAAACTCTTTCCGGGCATCGTCGGTTACCAGGACACCGTTATACCGCAACTGATCAACGCCATTCTCTCGCGGCATAACATCATCCTGCTCGGGCTGCGCGGACAGGCGAAGAGCCGCATCATCCGCCTGCTCACCGAGATGCTCGACGAGCGCATCCCAATCATCGCCGGATCCGAAGTCAACGACGATCCGTTTCGTCCAATCTCGGCCTACGGGCGACAGATGCTGGCACAACACGGCGATGCTATGCCGCTCGACTGGATCGGTCGCGATGCGCGCTTTGTCGAAAAGCTTGCGACTCCCGACGTCACTGTCGCGGACATCATCGGCGACGTCGATCCGATCAAAGCCGCGAAAGGCGGTCACCTGCTGAGCGACGAGCTGACGATTCACTACGGTCTGCTGCCACGCGCCAATCGCGGGGTCTTCGCGATCAACGAGCTTCCGGATCTTGCCGGCAAGATCCAGGTGGCGCTCTTCAACATCATGCAGGAAGGCGACGTACAGATTAAGGGTTATCCTGTGCGCCTGCCGCTTGACGTGATGCTCATGTTCTCCGCAAACCCGGAAGACTACACCGCGCGCGGCAAGATCATCACGCCGTTGAAAGACCGCATCGGTGCCGAGATCATGACGCACTATCCGAAGGAACTGCCCGCGGCAATCGAGATAACGCGTCAGGAAGCGTGGATCAATCGTTTCGAAAATGGCGATCAGTTGGTTGTGCCGGAGTTTATTCGCGAAGTGGTCGAGCAGATCGCGTTCGAGGCACGTGACGACAATCACGTCGACAAGCATTCCGGAGTTTCACAGCGAATGCCGATCACCGTGATGGAGTCAGTCATCTCGAATGCCGAACGGCGCGCGCTGCTCACCGGCGAAGAGATGATTGTGCCGCGTATCTCTGACGTCTACGCCGCTATTCCGTCAATGACCGGCAAGATGGAGCTTGAGTATGAAGGCGAACAACTCGGCGCCGACCGTATTGCTCGCGATCTGATCAAGCGCGCAGCCGGTGAAATCTTTGAAGGTTATTTTGTCGGCATCGATTTTACTCGGACGGTGCAGTGGTTTGACGAGGGAAACAAACTCCTGTTGGCCGACAGCGCCGCCGCGTCAGAGTGCAGAAACTTGATCGAGGCAGTTCCGGAACTACTAGAAACCGCGATGATACCTTTCGATTTTAAGCGCTCTGACACTGCGCAGCTCGTTTCTGCCTGTGAGCTCGTGCTCGAAGGTCTCTACGCTGAAAACAAGATCAGCCGCAACGAAGAAGGCAGCTATGCCGCGGTAACCAAAGCAAAGAAAGATCGCCGCGGCATGATCTACGACGACCTAACCGAAACCGGAAAGTACAGTTAGAGTACGGGGTATTGGATGCCTCCTTACAGAACAAGTCAGGACTTGTTCTACAAGGAGACGTTCAATACTCAAAGAGTATCAGTACAGCAATCGGCAATGAAATTCCGCTATTCAAAATTCAACGGCTTCGACGTCTTCTCCATCAACCTGGGTGAGCTGATGGACAGCATGTCTGATGCCCTGCTCGATTCCGGTTATGACGACGATTACTACTGGACGCGCCAACGTAAATCCAACGACACCTCACTCGATGCTTTGCGCCGCGCGCTGTTGCAGGCGCTGATGGACCAGGGCCTCGTGAACGAGCAACAGATTCGCGAAATGCTCGCGCAGAACGAAGGTAAGTTCCGCGGGTCGCTGCTCGAGGAACTGTTGAATCAACTGATCGAGCGCCTGGTTGAAGAAGGTTATTTATCGCTACACGAAGAACAACCACAGCAAAGCGAGCGCCAACGCGGCATGCCGGGACCGGGCGACGTTTCGGAACCGCTACCGCGCAACGTTAAATTCGAAGTCACTGAAAAAGGTCTCGACTTTCTCGGTTACAAAACTCTGCGAAACCTGCTCGGCAGTTTCGGCAAGAGCGCCGCCGGCCGCCACGATACAGTTTATCTCTCAACCGGCGTCGAAGCCGCGGCAGCCAGCAAACGCTACGAGTTTGGCGATACGATTAACCTCGACGTCAACACCACCCTCCTCTCAGCGATTCAACGCGAAGGTTTGACCGTCCCGCTCAATCTCGAGTACGGCGATCTGCACGTTCACCAGTGTGATTACCAGTCGTCGTGCGCGACCGTCGTGATGCTCGATTGTTCGCATTCGATGATCCTTTACGGCGAGGATCGATTTACCCCCGCGAAGAGAGTGGCGCTGGCGATGTCGCACCTGATACGCACGCAGTATCCCGGCGACTCGCTCAAAGTGGTGCTTTTTCACGATAGTGCCGAAGAACTACCGCTCGCCAGGTTAGCGACCACGCAAGTTGGTCCATATCACACGAACACAGCCGAAGGTCTGCGTCTCTCGCGCCGCTTGCTCCAGGCGCAACGCAAGGAGATGAAGCAGATCGTGATGGTGACTGACGGCAAGCCCACGGCCTGTTTTTTACAGAGCAATCGCCGCCTTTATAAGAACTCGATGGGCGGCGATCCTCTCGTCATGGGTGAGACTTTCAAGGAAGTACAAGCCTGTCGCAAAGCCGGTATAATGATCAACACATTCATGCTGGCCAGCGACTATTACCTGGTCGACTTCGTAAAACAGATGAGCGCCATGACCAATGGCAAGGCTTACTTCGCCAATCCC
>DATENQ010000070.1:0-3487 GCA_035275005.1 Pyrinomonadaceae bacterium
CCGTGGATCGGTTAGCGTAAGACGGGCAGCCACGGAGTGCCGCCCCTACAGTTACACCCATCGCGCCTGATTAATCCCGCACGCCGGCGTCGCGTAGCAACTTCCAAACCTTCGCCGACGTGATCGGGATATCGATGTGCCTGACGCCCAAATGCCAGAGCGCGTCAACCACCGCATTCACGATCGCTGCCGGCGCGCCGACCGTCGCCGACTCACCCACACCTTTCGCCCCCAGCGGGTGATGCGGCGAAGGCGTGCAAGTCTTGTCAGTTTCCCAGTTCGGCGTCTCGACCGCAGTCGGCAGCAGGTAATTCATAAAGCTGCCTTGCAGAATATTACCGCTCTCGTCGTACTGAATCTCCTCGTAAAGCGCCGGCCCGAGCCCCATCGTCAACCCACCATGAATCTGTCCCTCGACGATCATCGGATTGATGATGTTTCCGCAATCATCCACCGCCACAAACCGACGTATCTTGATCTCACCGGTCCCTTTGTCGATGTCGACAACACAGATGTAACTGCCAAACGGATACGTGAGATTCGGCGGATCGTAGTAGTTGACTGCTTCGAGCCCTGCTTCCATTCCCGGCGGATGATTCGTGTACGCCGCGAGCGAGATCTCCTGAATCGTCTTCGCGCGATCGGGAGATCCCTTGACGTAGAACTTTCCCGGCTCCCACTCGAGATCATCCTCGTGCGCCTCGAGCAGGTACGCAGCAATCTTGCGCGCCTTGTCTTTGATCTTCCTGCAAGCGATTGCACATGCCGCGGCCGCCACTGGCGTGCTGCGACTCGCATACGTCCCCAGTCCGTAAGGCGCCGTATCAGTGTCGCCCTCTTCAACCAGCACGGTATCGACGGGGAAGCCCAATTCCTCGGCCACGATCTGCGCGTACGTCGTTTCGTGACCCTGTCCCTGCGACTTGGTACCGAAGCGCGCGATCACCTTGCCTGTCGGATGCACGCGAATCTCAGCGCTATCAAACATCTTGAGACCGAGGATATCGAAATGCTTCGAAGGTCCTGCGCCGACAATTTCGGTGAAACTACTAATACCGATTCCCATCAACTCACCGCGCGCGCGTTTCTCGACTTGTTCCTTTTTCAACTCGTCGTAACCAACACGGTCCATCGCGAGCTTCAGCGCAGCGCCATAGTCGCCACTGTCATATTCCCAGTCGAGTGCCGACTTGTATGGGAACTGCTCCGGCTTGATGAAGTTCTTCATCCGCAACTCAGCCGCGTCCATTCCCAACTCGTGGGCCATCAGGTCGGCCATGCGCTCGATCGTGTGCACGGCTTCCGTGACGCGGAACGAGCAGCGATACGCAATACCACCCGGAGGTTTGTTTGTGTAGACGCCGTCAACTTCGACGTGCGCCGCTTTTAGATCGTATGAACCAGTGCAGACGTGAAATAGTCCGGCGGGAAACTTCGAAGGATTCGCGGCCGCGTCAGTGTAACCATGGTCCGCAAGTGTCTTAATCCGGAGTGCTGTCAATGTGCCGTCTTTCTTGCCAGCCAGTTCCGCGGTGATGTGATAATCGCGCGCAAACGAATCTGCCTGCAGGTTTTCCATTCGATCTTCGATCCACTTCACCGGTTTGCCGGTTAGCACTGACGCCGCGACAGCAATCACGTAGCCCGGATAAACCGGTACCTTGCCCCCAAAGCCGCCCCCAATATCCGGTGAGATGATCTGAATCTTCTCTTCTGAAAGACCAACGTGTCCGGCAACAAGCGCGAACACAGTGCGAATCGCGTGCGGCGCCTGCGTGGTCATCCAAACAGTTAACTTGCCTCTGACTTTGTCGAACGAAGCAACGCAGCCACACGTCTCTATCGAAGCAACGTGAATGCGCGGAATGTAGATGTCTTCTTTAACGGTAACTTCCGCTTCGCTAAACAGTTGATCGGTTGCTTCGCGATTGCCCCATTCCCAGTGCCAGATGTGATTGTCTTTCTTGTCCTTCTTATCGGTGCGCAAAACCGGCGCATCCGGCAGCAGCGCTTTCTTCGGATCGACGACAACCGGCAACGGTTCGTAGTCGATTTCAACTGCTTCGACTCCGTCAGCGGCGATGTAACGATCAGTTGCGAGTACCGCGGCAACTTCCTGCGCCTGGTACATCACTTTGTCGACCGGCAGGACCATCTGCGTGTCAGACATCAGCGTTGGCATCCAGTGGAGGTTGTACTTCTCCAGATCCTTACCGGTGATGACTGCGAGCACACCCGGAATCGCAGTGGCTTTCGAGATGTCGATGTTTTTGATCGTGGCGTGCGCGTAAGGGCTGCGCACGATGTCGAGATAGAGCATACCTGGCAGGTTTACGTCGTCGACGTAATTACCAAGACCACGAAGGAAGCGCGGATCTTCGCGACGTTTGACGGAGTGGCCCATGCCACCGATTTCGGGCGACGTTTTTGGCGCCATCTTATGCACCTCCCTCGCGCATCTTCTGCGCGGCGTACTGATAAGCCTTGACGATATTTACGTAGCCGGTGCAGCGACAAAGATTTCCGGAGATCGCGTGCCGGATCTCATCGTCGCTCGGATCGCTGTTTGTTTTTAGAAAAACCAATCCGGTCATCAACATTCCGGGAGTGCAGTAGCCGCATTGCAGGCCGTGCTCCTGGAAGAAGCCGTCCTGAAGCGGATGCAGCTTGCCGTCCTGTTCGAGACCTTCGACTGTCGTGATCGAACGTCCATCAGCCTGGATGGCGAAGACTGTGCACGACTTGACCGCACGTCCATCCATCACGACTGTGCAAGCGCCGCAGTGACTGGTGTCGCAACCGATGTGCGTGCCGGTGAGCCGCAGTGTTTCGCGGAGAAAGTGGACCAGGAGCATGCGTGGCTCGACGTCGGTGCTGTGTTCTTCGCCGTTAACAGTTACTTTGATTGGAACTTTCGCCATCGTTTAGGCTCCTCCTTTGGCGCGGTTCAGCGCAGTGTTGAGAGCGCGTGTGGTAAGAACACGAACCAGGTCGCGCTTGTAATCTGCTGACCCGCGGATGTCGTCTAGTGGCTGCGACTCTGAAGCGGCGAGCTCGGCTGCTTGTTGGATAGTGGCGTCGTCGAGTTGCTTACCGGCGAGATAGCTTTCCGTCTGTGTTGCTTTGATTGGCGTCATGCCGACATTCGTCAGTCCCACGCCGGCGGATTTGCAAGCACCGTTGTCGTCGAGTGTGATTTGAACAGCAACGCCCGCGGTGGCGAAGTCGCCGACTTTTCTTTCGAGCTTGAGATACGCGCCTCCGCTGCGTGGCGGTGGAAACGGGATCTTGATCTCCGTGAGTATCTCCTCGGGTTCGAGTGCGGTAGTAAAGAGACCTGGAAAAAAGTCTTCAATACGGATCTCGCGTTGTCCTTTCGGCCCGGTTGCAACTACAGTCGCTCCGAGTGCAAGCATCGTTGCCGGATGATCGTTAGCCGGATCGCCGTGAGCGAGATTCCCGCAGACGGTCGCCTGGCTGCGCACGA